>NZ_JBRATK010000020.1:0-35530 GCF_052712855.1 Acinetobacter sp. F16 | reverse complement strand
TCTTTGCGCTGATGGTAGTGTGGGGTTACCCATGTGAGAGTAAGTCATCGCCAGCTCATTATTCCTGAAAATCCCCCTCCGCATACGCCGAGGGGGATTTTTTATGCTTGAAGTATATTCCCGGTACAAACTTGAATTCATTTTTGGCTATATAGTCTGGCAACATAGCTGTACTGTACTTATTAGGTATACGGAGTTTTTATGCCTGTTTCTAATTCTAAGCCAACTCACATCGAATATGGTTCCAAGTTCTTCTTCTCTCATTATTTTTAGCAGGATTTGCTTCTTTTTCATCATTGTATTGTGTACAGCCGATAGTGCCGATCTTTGCAAAATTCTTTGCTGTTTCTCCGACACATATCAGTTTCCCTTTATCCTTTTCTACGGTTGAGCTTGCGATAGGAATTATCCTCATCTACACACTTTAAACCCTATCCGATTCGCTTTTCTCATTTGAAAGAATCCTTTTTTAAAATTTGGCCGTTATTACCGGGATTTATAGTTTATCTCGTGCAACTCATTAGGGTAGCAAGTTTGGGTGAGATACAGTCCTTCCTGTAATTTTTATAAGCATGCTGATCGGTTTATGACGAATGCTACTTCCTTCGATTGGGCTGATTTTATGGAAACTGGTGTTATTTACTCTTTCATTTTTGGCTGCCCATTCAACCTCAAGTAGTTGAGTATCCGTGCAAGTCTCATCGTATCTTGCAGTGGGTTCTTCACTTTATCTTTTTAGTTACTACATCGGATTCAGTATTTGGGCAGTAGTAGAGGTTTAGTCTGGGAAAACTATGGTTGGAATGGCCTAGCCTTATTTATTAGTTGTGTGCTGATATTAGAATTATTTTTTGCCATATAACTTCATCATCGCCCATCATCATAAGTGTCAAATAATTAAGAATTTAAACCTCTGTTTTTGTGTATTTTTTAATCAAGAATATGAGTGGAATTCATGGTAAAATGATCGGCTTTCATCTTTGATCTAATTTTAAGATCTTCCATCTGCCAGCCGAGAATTTGCTAGCCATGTCTACAGCTTATACCGCACAGACAGCGCCGACCGCGTTGTTTGATTACGACAAATATTGGGCGTCTTGTTTTGAACCCGCGCCATTTTTGCCGATGTCACGCGAGGAAATGGATCTACTCGGCTGGGATGCCTGTGACTTTATTTTAGTTTGTGGCGATGCCTATATCGACCACCCATCTTTCTGTTCAGGCATTATTGGACGCACCCTTGAAGCGCAAGGCTTCCGTGTGGGGATTATTGCTCAGCCAGATTGGACCGATCCTGAAGCATTTCGTGTATTGGGTAAACCAACCATTGCTTGGGGCGTGACCGCAGGGAATATGGATTCCATGATCAACCGTTATACGGCTGACCGTAAAATCCGTTCCGATGATGCTTATTCACCGGACAATCAGCCGAACAAACGTCCAGACCGTGCGGCGACTGTGTATTGTCAGCGCTGCCGTGAAGCATTCCCTGACGTACCCGTACTCTTGGGCGGGATTGAAGCATCATTGCGTCGTATTGCGCATTATGATTATTGGTCAGACAAAGTCCGTCGTTCAGTATTGATGGATTCAAAAGCGGATTTATTGATGTACGGTAATGGCGAACGCTCTATTACTGAAGTCATGCACCGTTTGGCCAAAGGTGAAAAAATCCACGAAATTACCGATGTTCGTGGTACAGCATTTATTGTTAATAAACATAACCGTGCATCTAAAGCCAAGTTTGTTGAAATTGCATCGAATGATGTCGATAGCATTGGACGTGTGGATGCAATCATCAATCCTTATGTGATGACTGAAGATTTAGACGGCTGTGAAATAGAAAAAGATAAAGGTAATTCTTTAACTCAATATCAAAATTTCCAAAAAGAACCGGTTGCCAATCCAATTATCCGTGAAGGGGATAATCTGGACGCCGATACCCAAATTGTTCAGCTTCAAGCTGCGCCATCCAAAGCGATTAAACATAAATTACCGCCACGTGAACTGGCTGTCATTCGTTTACCTGCTTTTGAAGAAGTCGCTAGTGATCCGGTGCTCTATGCACATGCCAACCGTATTCTGCATTTGGAAACCAATCCCGGTAATGCCCGTGCCATGGTACAAAAGCATGGTGAACGTGATGTCTGGTTGAATGCGCCACCCATTCCGTTGACTACCGAGGAAATGGATTATGTGTTTGACTTGCCTTATGCACGTCTGCCGCACCCATCTTATGGCGAAGCTCGTTTTCCAGCATTTGACATGATCAAGTTCTCTGTGAACATCATGCGTGGCTGTTTTGGTGGTTGTACTTTCTGTTCAATTACTGAACATGAAGGTCGTATTATTCAAAACCGTTCTGAAGAATCTATTCTGCGTGAAGTGGAAAAAATTCGTGATACAGCACCTGGCTTTACCGGTATTATTTCTGACCTCGGTGGACCGACTGCAAACATGTATCGTTTGCAGTGTAAAGATCCTGAAATTGAGAAAAACTGTCGTAAACCATCCTGTGTATTCCCGGGTGTTTGTCAAAACCTGCATACCGACCATGCACCGTTGACCCAGTTGTATCGTAAAGCACGTACTTTACCGGGCATTAAAAAAATTCTGATTGGTTCAGGTCTGCGTTATGACTTGGCTGTGTTGAACCCTGAATATGTGAAAGAGCTGGTTCAGCATCACGTCGGTGGTTACCTGAAAATTGCCCCGGAACATACCGAAAAAGGTCCATTATCGAAGATGATGAAACCGGGTATTGGTACCTATGATCGCTTCAAGCAGATGTTTGACCGTTTTAGCAAGGAAGCAGGTAAGGAACAGTACCTCATTCCTTACTTCATCGCGGCGCATCCGGGTACCACCGATTACGACATGATGAACTTGGCAGTTTGGTTGAAGAAGAATGGTTTCCGTGCCGATCAGGTACAGACTTTCTATCCTTCACCAATGGCGACAGCAACCACCATGTACTACACCGGTAAAAACCCGTTGGCGAAAGTGGCGCGCTATACTGAAAATGTTGACATCGTGAAAGGGGACAAGCGTCGTCGTTTGCATAAAGCCTTCTTGCGTTATCATGATTCGAATAACTGGCCATTATTGCGTGAAGCATTGAAAGAAATGGGCCGTTCAGACCTGATTGGTAACTCGAAACAGCATTTGATTCCGACCTATCAGCCTGCGGGCACCGAAGGTCAGTATCAATCGGCGCGTAAGAAAAACTCAACTGTTGCCGGTGATTCGCAAAAACGTAGCGGTGACAATGCTGTTCGTAATAATTCCGCAGCGAACCCGTCACGCCCGTCGAATACCAAAAAACGTCCTGAAAAAGGTCAGATTTTGACTCAGCATACCGGTTTGCCACCTCGTGAAACAGGGGATGCTAAAAAACCGTTTGGTGGACCGAAGCCAAAAGGTAAACCAAAGCCGAAATCGAGAGCCTGATTTAGAAAATGAAAAAGAACGCTTAGGCGTTCTTTTTTTATAATTCATTAAAAAATAACAGGAATTAAACAGCTCGTCGGAATTGTAGGACAATAGCTAAAAGTATTGTTGCATCAGCACTCAGCCTTGCGATACAGTACTTTAAATGTCTAATAATGGATTTAATTTAGACATTAATAATGAGCATAAAATCAGTGCAACTTTTTGTCAGCTTTTATGATGGTTTCGTCATCATTCAATGCAGTTTGTTTACTTGAAATATTTAATAAAAATAAGAGTTGTATACTGAATTTCATAACAAACAATCGGTGTGACACCGAAAAAGATTATAAAAATTTAAAGGACTAAGAGGATGATGGTTTATATTTTGGTCGGGAGCTTACTCCTATTCTGTGTACTGTGTATGGCTTGGAAAAGTCTGGAAAGCAGTACTAAACAGCAAGATAGCGCTTTAAAACAAAGGGCTATTTTTAATATTAATGAACAATTAACCTATACAAGACTCAAGGGAATATTGCCGCAGAGTACTGTATTGGCACATGTTTCATTTGATGCATTATTGACGACCAAATACTCTCGAACCCGTCATAAATATCGCAATATGGTGGCAGACTTTGTGGTGCTTGATGAACATCATCAAGTGAGCGCGATTATTGCACTTGATGATCCCATGGCATTAAAACGTCCACAGAATGCGCAATATCAGGATGCACTTTTAGCTATGGCCGGATATCGTGTGATTCGCTATGAAGATGTACCTGAATATTATCAGTTAAGACAAGATTTCTTTCTTGAACAATCTACTTACAATCAGCTAGATACACAGGTTGAAGATACCCCAAAGAAGTATAGTTTTTATCCTGAGCTGGAACGAAAAAAAATCCGCATTGTAGGTTAATTACAACAAGCATGAAGCCATACTTTCATGCTTGTTCATTTATTTCCTTTAACGTGAAGCACGAACAGCAGTGACCGTCATTTCCACTAAAACATCTGGTGCATAGAGCTTTGCTTCAACGCAAGTTCGTGCAGGCGCTTGACCTTCAGCCACCCAAGCATCCCAAATTTCGTTCATTGCAGCATAGTCTTGTTCTATATCTTTTAAGAAAATCATCACAGATAGAATATGGGTTTTATCTGTACATGCATCTGCCAATAGACGATCGATATTATTCAGTGTTTCCTGGGTTTGCGCCTTAATATCCAGTGAAGTGTCATTCGCCAATTGACCCGCCAAATGCACCATATTTCCTGAAATTGCCACTTCGCAATAACGCTGTTCTACATGTAGACGCTGAACGCTCATAAAATTTTAATCCTGTGTTTTGGGGTATTATCGCAGCGATAAGGGCACCAATCAAACTCACCATCAACCCTATTTTCGGATGATCAAGACGATCTGTAAATCCAGACAAAAAATGGAATATTGCAACCGCTGATTGCACCGACCCTAAGCTTGATATTTAAAAAGAACTGCATCTCTGCCATAAATTTTTGGGTTCAATCATTCAGGACAAAATTAGTCAGCAAATACAGGATTAAAAATTGAGTCAGAATAAAAAAGCCGACCCCAAAAGTTGCAAGCGCAGCGAGGGTGCCCATATTGCCATCTATACTTGGGAAAAATTGGTCTTTAAAAATGAGTGCGGCAACAATGCCATAAACTAGAAAATCGTACCAGTCGACAACAGCCCCAATGAAACTACTGAGTGCAGCTTTACGCGCGTTGTTCTTGGAGATGTACAGAGATATTTGCAGAAGACATGCAAGAGGGAATTCCATGGTTGAACAGAGTTGCCCTGTAATATTCGGATTTGATCGTCACGCCAATCACAGGACAGCATGCTAAAAGTAAAGGTGATTTTTAGCATCTCAGCGGCTACATGGATAAATGCATCGCGCCAATAGAGTACCGCAAAAACAATCATTGTGTATCATTAATTGGTCTAATTTTATTCTTTTGATTGAAAAATATTCAAATGCTTACCAAAGAGAAAGCTGGGGCTGATCCTGCTGGTCAGAAAGTTGGTAAACCCCAACGCCAATTAAGCGAAATTGAAAATGTTCAGGAACCTGCATTTCAATCAGCAATTGCTGAAGCACATCCTGCAGTTGTTTCTGGTTTTCTAAGGGCTGTTTAAAGCTTTTACTGTGTTGTAATACCTGGAAATTTTTCAGCTTGAGTTTGGCCGAAACACCGCGTGCACAGAGTTGTTTTTTCTCTAAACTTTGCCAGACTTGATCCATCAATTTGGGCCAATAATTCTGGCATTGGATTAAAGTCAGATCATCATCAAAGGTGGTTTCTTTAGAAATTTGTTGCCGTTCACGCTCAGCTTGAACAGGACGTTCATCAATCCCTTGCGCATAGCGGAACAGCTGCCTGCCATATTTGCCAAAATGTTGAATCAGCATGGCCTCTTCAATTTGCTGTAAATCGCCCAAGGTTTCTAATTGCAGCATTTTGAGTTTTTCCTGGGTGACTTTACCGACACCGGGAATTTTTTTCAGCGGCAAATGTTGAATAAAGTTTTGCACCTGTGAGGGTTTGATCACACAGATACCATTGGGTTTATGCCAGTCCGAGGCAATTTTAGCCAAAAACTTATTTGGAGCGACACCCGCCGATGCGGTTAAACCGGTAACTTGAAAAATATCTTCCCGAATTCGCATGGCAACTTCTGTTGCACTGGCAATGTTCTGTAAATTGTCCGTGACATCCAGGTAGGCTTCATCTAGAGACAAGGGTTCAATGAGCGGGGTATAACGCTGAAAAATCTGGTGAATCTGGGCAGAGACAGCACGGTATTTTTCAAAATTGGGTTCAATCACCACCACTTGAGGACAGCGTTTTCTGGCTTGTGACATCGGCATGGCTGAGCGCAGACCAAACTCGCGTGCAGGATAAGATGCCGCATAAACCACCGCGCGTGGATGATGCGAGGAAACCACCACGGGTAAATGCTTTAACTCAGGTCGGTCTTTGAGTTCCACGGAGGCATAAAAAGCATCCATATCGATGTGAATGATTTTTTTCATGCAGTGCTAAATTCTGCCTTTAATTCGGTCTAGCTTTAGTATCTCATCTTCATGGCTGAGATTGTAGAGCAGGATCAAGTGGATACGACACAGGCCGACTGAGTAAAACCACCTGTGTGTGTTGTTGTTCAGCAGCCTGAATCAGAATTTTTAAGCTCTCGTCTGTGTTGTCCGCCAGATAAGGTAAAAATTCTAAAGCTTGATCTACAGGCTTGAAAAAATTGTCCCAATGGATGGGCACAACCACTTTGGGTTTTAATGTCTTAAGGGTTTGATTCAGATAGTTTTGCTGAAATTCAGTTGACTGGCGTGAAAACTGGGCAATGCCTAAAAATAAGGTATCGACCTTTAAATTCTTCAATTGATTGGGCACTGCACCGGTACTGGCTTTAACTAAAATTCGCTGACCTGAATATTCAATCAGATAATCAAAACTATGACCTTCTTTAAATGAAGAAAAACGTGCCGGTTGTTGCAGGGGTTGGAGAATTTCCTCACCCAAATCATTATTCACCGCTGTCGGCGGGGTATGTTGCGAAGCAATGGCAGAGACTTTGAACTCGCCAAAATACATGGGTTGTAGGGGGTGAACCGGGATTAACTGCTGTTCGGGAACGACCCCACCACGGGCAATATTTAAGGTGCTGTTTGAACCGATAATTTTTGTCTGGGGAAGTTGCTTGCCAAGCTCTGCAAGATCCAGTGCATGATCATAATGAGAATGGGTGACCAAAATCGCTTGAGTGCGTTGTAAGTGCTGTTGCTGAATCATCCGCTGGATCACTTCAGGCTGACTTTGAATTTTCTGAAACAGCACTTGAGACAGGGAAGGACGACTAAAGAATCCATCGATCAGAATCTGGGTTTTGCCATCATCAAAAAGCAGCGTCGACACACCAAAAACTTCACCTTTAGCATTGAAGTTGAGGCGGTTTTTTCAGCGGCTGGATATTGCCATTTTTGAAAATCAGATACTTGACCGGAAGGCTGCAGTAAAAAAAACATGCCAGCCACCAAAAACAGAATAAGCAGTCCCAATGAAACCCAAAGTCCTTTTTTGATCGACATAATTTTCCTGTTTGTAGGGGGGTGCTGTTTTTATTATTGATTAAGATTTAAACTTATCTTGTTATTTTTTCGGTAAATTTTCAATTGATTTCTGAGTGTAAATCTTATTTTTTTCTAGAAAACTGATCCAGTCAGATTGATCACCATTAAACACATTTAAGTCGACAACTTTGGCAATGCCTTTGATGGTTCCCTGATTGGTATGTTGCCAGAACAACCATTTCGGCTTGCCTTTTAAGTCCGGCTTACCCTGATATTCACGTACCCACAGCGGTGTTTTGGAAAATTCCCCAGCTAAAATAATGTTATAAAATGATTTGGAAATATAAAAAATGGGTTGTTTGCCATAATGCTGATACAGCCGGTCGTGCATGAGCTGAATTTCTTTAAGTAGCTGTTCCTTGGTATAGGTGTTGATGCAATTGCTGTCATATTCCAGATCAATTACCGGCGGTAAGGCATCGGCTTTGTTGGGCACGGTTTCAATAAAATTTTCTGCCTGAATTTCACCATCACGGCATAAACGATAAAAATGATAGGCACCGACCATCAGGCCATTCTCGCGTGCTTGCAGCCAATAGTCCTGAAATTTTCGATCTTTAAAATCACCGCCTTCAGTGGCTTTCAGATAAACAAACTGATAGTTTTTCGGGGAAATCTGTTTCCACTGAATGTCACCTTGATGATGCGACACATCAAAACCCTTGACCGGATATTCTTGTGCCGAGGCAGGATTATGATGCAATACAAAAACATAAACGACAATTGCGACGCAAATCAGCACCAAGCCTGCGCAAGAGGCATAAAGCTTTTTATGGCTGTTCTGGGCGAGTCGTTTTTGAGGCATAAAGAACTTAGGGATGATTGACCGAACACATGATAACGCGATCTGAAGCTTCAGACCACGTTGTTTTTCAATCAGGCTAAACAGGCGTGTTGCGGGGAATGCGCGAGAAAATGCAGGCCGTGATGATATTAATACAACCGAGGAAAATCAAGGTGCTATGGAAGGCTGTAGTGATGTGATCGGTACCATAATACGCTGTGAAGACGTTTACTAAGGTTCCTGCCAAAGCCACGCCAATACTCATCGACACCATCATGATCATCGATAAGAAACTGTTGCCGCTACTGGCATCCTGTTGCGGTAAATCCTTCAAGGTCAATGTATTCATCGACACAAACTGCAGAGAATTCAGCATACCAAAAATAAAGAAGTGCAAGGCACGCAACCAGATAGGCGTATCCGCGGTAGTCAGGGCGAAACTGGCAATACAAGCACCCACCAATAAGGTATTGATCAGCAATACTTTACGATAACCATAGCGCTGAATAATTTGGCGAATAACCGGTTTGGATGCGAGTGAACCGAGCACGGTCGGAATCATCAACAAACCCGTGATAAAAGGTTCAAAACCAAAGGCGACCTGCAACATTAGGGGAATTAAAAAGGGCATGGCATTGCCGCCTAGGCGGGCAAAGAAATTGCCGACAATTCCAATGGCATAAATCTGATTGTTAAACAATTTACTGCGGAACAGTGCATTTTGATGACTATGCGCATGATAGGCGTAAATAGCAGCCGCCATTAAACCTGCAGTGATTAATCCAGTACTCCACCATAAGGACTGATGCGGGCTAGAAAAGTTTTCGATTCCCATTGAAACGCCGACCATGGCAATCACCAGCAATATAAAACCGGAAAAATCGAATGATTTAACCGTAGGTTCTGTGACATTCGGCATGGCTTTAACTGTAATTAAACAGCCCAAAAGCCCCATTGGAATATTAATTAGAAAAATCCAGTGCCAGGTCGCCACTTCGACCATCCACCCCCCCAGTGTCGGGCCAATGAGTGGACCCATCAGTCCTGCCAGACTCATTAAGCTCATGGCAGACAAGAACTGGGTACGCGGAATAACTTTGAGCATCGCCAAACGGCCAATAGGTAACAATAATGCGCCGCCAATTCCTTGAATGACCCGATAGACCAGCAGTTCATTTAAGCTGTTGGCAAGCCCACACCCTAAAGATGCCAGGGTAAAAATGACAATTGCGCTAAAGTAGGTATTGCGTACCCCGAATCGGTCTGCCAGCCAGCCACTTAATGGAATACAGGCAGCCACGGAAAGCACATAAGCCACCACGACACTATGCATTTGCAGTGGATCTTCACCCAGATTTACCGCCATTGCAGGAATCGCGGTATTGACAATGGTGGTGTCCAGACCTTGCATAAAAAAGCCAATAGACACTAAAAAGACCAGCAGTCTAAATTCAGGTTGTAAGGCTTGATGTGATGGCGTGGCGTTCATAAAAGTATAAAAGTGAAATTTTTAAATAGTTTAAAGGAATCATCTAAACCTAGTGTAAGAAAAAGTTGTTCTATCGATCGTCTGCAAAGTGCAATCAAGCAGATATCGGATAGTCATTCAATGCAAAGCCTTGATTGATAAAATAGTTGAAATTTCAAGCAAAGCAAATTGAATCCAGATCAACGTTCAGCTTTTTGCGCATTTCCTTGCAATGAAGTTGGTCATTTAACCGTTAGCCATCCAGTTTATTTGAAATAAAAAAATTGCAGATAAAAACAACATTAAGCTGCTATTTATCGACGATAACAAAATCTTGTCGAGCTTATGTCATTAAAGTGACATAAAACTGTCATAATCTGGCCCAACCTCCAGCCGCGCTGGATGAGTACTTTCAATTGGTGAAAAAGGTTTTGTTTTTATGACAATCGAAATTTTGATGATTGTTGGCTTCTGTCTAGCCGCGTATTCAATTGTCGGAAATGATGTGCCGCAAACCTTAGGTACCTTTATTTCATCCAATGCGCATCGTCCCTGGTGGGTGCTGTGGTTATACACCAGCAGTATTTTAAGTGTGGTCTTGCTTTATGGCTGGTGGGCGTCCGGTGTAGGCGATGCTTCTTATGGCCGTCTCGAAACCATTCCCTTTCCAGAGGGAGGGGTCACTTGGCTATATATTGTTCCGCCTATATTGCTGATCATTTTGACCAAATACGGCATTCCGGTCAGTACCACATTTTTAGTTCTTACCATTTTTTCGCCAAGCAGCCTGGGTTCAATGCTGACCAAATCGATGATGGGCTATGCCGTTGCGTTTGTGGTGGCCATCATTGTTTACCGTTTTGTGATTAAAGGCATTTCGGTTTATTTCAGTAAAACCCGAGATCATAAAGTTTCTAATGTCTGGATTGGTGTGCAGTGGGTGTCTACGGCGTTTCTGTGGAGCCAATGGCTGATTCAGGATCTGGCGAATATTTTCGTCTATGTACCGCGTCAGGTTCCGCTGGAATTCTTGATTTTTGCGATTCTGGTTTTTGTCGTTCTATTGGGCATGATTTTCTACCAGCGTGGCGGCGCCATCCAGAAAATTATCGACACCAAAACCGGTGTGGCCGATATTCGTTCCGCAACTATTATCGATTTTATTTATGCCCTGATTTTACTGGTGTTTAAAGAGTGGAGTAATATTCCAATGAGTACCACCTGGGTATTCTTGGGTCTGCTTGCCGGTCGTGAATTTGCCATGTCGATGCATCTGGCTGAAGTGAATAAATATCGGACTTCACGCAATGTCAGTAAAGATGCGATGAAGCTGATGATCGGTTTAATCATGAGTGTTGTTTTAGCGACAACGCTGCCTTGGTTCTATAACTTTGTTTCAAACTTATAGCGCATACACAGCAATAAAAAAGCGAGCCATGAGCTCGCTTTTTTATTGTTTTTTAATGTGATGAAATATATTTAAATGGCAAAATGTTTTGGAGCGCCCAGATTTTTAATCGCATTCACAATCTGATCTGCATGATTGCAAATAATCAGTTTCGCCCGATGCTGTGGCGGTAAAAAGCCTTCACTGACCGCATGATCAAGCTGGGCAATTAAAGCGTCATAAAAGCCATTGACGTTATACAGCATCATCGGTTTTTGGTGCTGATTCAGTTGGCCCCAAGTGGCAATTTCCAGAATTTCTTCAAAGGTGCCCAAGCCACCAGGCAGCGCAACAAAAGCACTGGCACGCTCCGCCATCATGGCTTTGCGTTCATGCATGCTCTCTACAATATGCAACTCGGTAAGCTGGTTATGCGCAATTTCATAATCCAGCATAAATTCTGGAATCACCCCGACGGTTTGACCGCCCCGCTGTCTGAACGCATCAGCGACTTGGCCCATCAAGCCAATACTTGCACCGCCATAGACCAGTCCAAAACCCAAGTCCGACAGACTTTGAGCCAGAGCAATGGCTTTTTCCTGGTAAATGGGCTTGTTGCCTGAACGCGAGCCGCAATACAGGGCAATTAAAGGTTGAGTAGTTTTGGGAGTAGGATTTTTATGTTTTGGAGTCATTTTTAATACACTGTCCATCATTATATTTTTACCATAGCACTTTATTTTTTCATGCTCTAGCTTAGTCTGAAAATATGACACGGCATGTGATGTCATGCACAGGCTTTGCAAAGATTTGTTAAAACCGGGGAAGAGAAAAGGGGGAGGACTGAAAAAAAGATGAATTTCCAGTTCATCTTGCTATACTAAAAATCTGTTTTCCAATAAATGAATCAACATGGGTAGTGGTTGTCCTCGCTCTGAACATCTCAATTCTTCCGCAAAAACTATACAGAATGCTGTTCATAGAATATTCGCCGATTTTAATATGAACCCCCTAAAATCAGACCTCAATCCGCTGCAGGAGAACATCCAATGATCTTTGAATGGATGTCAGATCCATCTGCATGGATTGGGCTGGCCACTTTGGTGGTTTTAGAAATTGTTCTCGGGATCGACAATCTGGTCTTTATTGCGATTTTGGCGGAAAAACTTCCACCACACCAGCGCAATGCAGGCCGTATTGTCGGATTGCTCCTGGCTTTGGCTATGCGCCTGGTTCTGCTGGCTTCCATTGCCTGGGTTGTGACCTTAACCGAACCCCTGTTCCATATTCTGGAGCATCCTTTCTCCGGCCGAGACCTGATTCTGTTGTTTGGTGGTGTGTTCCTTTTATTTAAAGGCACCATGGAACTGCACGAACGCATTGAAGGAACGCAGCCGCAGAAAGAAGAAAATCCGGTGCATGCTGCTTTCTGGATGGTGATTGTTCAAATTGTGGTGCTGGATGCAGTTTTCTCGCTCGACAGCGTAATTACTGCAGTCGGCATGGTGAAAGACCTGTCTGTCATGATGATTGCGGTGGTGATTGCAGTCGGCATTATGCTTTGGGCATCGAAACCGCTGATGGATTTCGTCAACAAGCATCCAACCGTGGTGATTCTATGTCTTGGCTTCTTGATGATGATTGGTTTCTCACTCATTGTTGAAGGTTTCGGTTTCCATATTCCAAAAGGCTATTTATACGCTGCAATTGGTTTCTCGGTGGTGGTTGAGTTTATTAACCAGACCATGCGCCGTAATCAGGAGAAAATGGTTACCACCACAGACTTACGTTACCGTACCGCTTCTGCGGTGATGCGTATGCTCGGTGGCAAGTCAGAATCGCAAAATAATGATTCTGAAGATGTACTTGCAACCCGTGCATTTGCCGACGAAGTCTTTAATGAACAAAATGGTGCTTATCATAGTGTGATGGTGCAAGGGGTGCTTGGACTGTCTGAACGGCCGGTGAAATCGGTGATGACGCCGCGTCCTGAACTGGAATGGATTGATTTAGACGAAGATGATGCTGCCATTAAAGAACAATTGTTGAGCATGACCCATTCGCGTTTAATTGTTGCGCATGGCGAGCTGGACAATATTGCCGGTGTGGTGCTGACCCATAAAGTAATGAATGAATACATTGAAACCGGTGTACTCAATTTTGAACGTCACTTACGTGAACCGGTGATTGTGCATGAGAATGCCCAAGTGTTGATGGTGATGGAGCAATTACGCCAAGCACCGTTACAATTGGCGATTGTCCTGAATGAATACGGTTCGATTGAAGGCATTGCAACCCCGATTGATGTGCTTGAAGCGATTGCAGGTGAATTCCCGGATGAAGATGAATTTGAAACTGCGGCAGAAAGTTTGGAAGACGGCACTTTAATTCTTGAAGGTTCTACCGATATCCGTCATGTCTCCTTACTTTTGGGATGTGACCTGGTAGACGAGTCTGAACAGTATTCAACCTTGTCGGGATATATCTTGCATCACCTAGGTCATTTACCGGAAAGTGGCGCAAAGCTTGAAGCCGATGGTTATATCTTTGAAGTGGTGACGATGGACGGCCATAAGATTGATAAAGTCCATATCATTCCGCAAATTGAAAATGATGCCGATGATTAACTAAATTACGGCATATGGTTTTTAAACCTAGATAATTGATTAAAATAGCTCGCATCGTCGGGCTATTTTTTATTGGGAAAATTTGATGTCAGAAAGCAATTGTCCATGTGGTCTAGGAATGTTTGCCAGCTGTTGCCAGCCGCTACATGTAGGGCAGGTGAAGGCGCAAACCGCAGAACAGCTGATGCGTTCACGTTATAGTGCATTTGCCAAGCATGAGATTGATTATATTGTTAAAACCACAGCCCTTGGCCAGCAGCAGGCCTTGGATGTGACCGCCATTGCTGACTGGAGTAAATCCAACCAGTGGCTCAAGCTGGAAATTGTGCAAGCCAAAGAAAAAATAGATAAAAATCATGCACAAGTTGAATTTAAGGCACATTACCATGATGGTAAACAGGCTCAGGTTCATCATGAAGTTTCACATTTTGTGCGACATGATGGAGCGTGGTATTTCCTTGATCCGACTACTGATATGCAAACCAGCATGAAGCAACCCTGCATTTGTGGATCGGGGAAAAAATTTAAACAATGTTGTGCACAATATCTGTAAATTTCATCTGAATTTGACTTAGAATAACGCGCATCTATTACCCTCAGTGGAAGAAGGGCAATGTTGCTATTAGTGATTTATATTATTGCGATTACGGCCGAAGCCATGACCGGGGCTTTGTCCGCTGGTCGGCGTAGTATGGATTGGTTTGGGGTGACGCTGATTGCTTGTGTGACTGCACTTGGTGGCGGTTCAGTTCGAGATGTCTTGCTCGGACATTATCCACTGACTTGGGTCAAACATCCTGAATATCTTGTGCTGACCTGTGCGGCTGCCTTTGTCACCATCCTGATTGCCAAATGGATGCGTCATTTACGCTCGATCTTCCTGATTCTGGATGCCATGGGCCTGATTGGCTTTACCGTGATTGGTTGCCAGATTGCGCTTGAGATGGGACATGGCTTTGTGGTTTCTGCCGTGGCGGGTGTTCTTACTGGTGTTTCTGGCGGTATTCTGCGCGATATCCTCTGCAATGATGTACCCTTGGTGTTCCGCCGTGAACTGTATGCCAGTATTTCCTTTGTTTCGGTCATCTGTTACTGGGTTTGCCAGGAGATTGGCTTCTCATTGGAAGTGACTGTTATTTCGACCCTGGTTTTCGGTTTCTCTTTACGCTGTATCGCGATCTACTTCGGACTGGAAATGCCGAAATTCATTTATAAAGATGATGATGATCACTCGGCATCGTCCAAAGATGCTTCATAACAATTTGCATAAAACACCTGAGATGAACGGTGAAAAAAGCCGTCATCATTTTTAAGTTAACCTATAAAAATCAGCAAAATTATAAATCCTGTTGGGAAAGCAGTATGCATCCTTTCAACAAATCAGAGATCTTGTTATGGATTTAGTCTCACGTGTACAACGCTTACCCATCGGTAAGTTTCACTATACCTTGCTATGGGTGATCGGACTGGGCTGGATGTTCGATGCGATGGATACCGGTCTGATTGCTTTTATTTTGACCACCATGGCCGAAGAATGGAACATGACTCCGGCTGAAAAAGGCTGGGTGGTGTCGATCGGCTTTGTCGGTATGGCCATTGGGGCGGTATTCTCTGGCGGATTGGCCGACCGGATCGGGCGTCGTACCGTATTTGCGATTACTTTGGTGACGTATAGTATTGCTACTGCTTTATGTGCCTTTGCACCGAATTTAACCTGGTTATTGGTGTTTCGTTTCATTGTGGGCTTAGGTTTGGGTGGACAGCTTCCTGTTGCGGTAACCTTGGTCAGTGAATATATTCCTGCGCAAGTGCGTGGACGTTTTATCGTTTTACTGGAAAGTTTTTGGGGTTTGGGCTGGCTGGTTGCGGCTTTAGTGTCTTATTTCGTGATACCAAGTTATGGCTGGCATATCGCATTTTTAATTGGCGGTTTACCTGCCATTTATGTGTTTATGATTCTGAAAAAAGTGCCAGAATCAGTGCCGTATTTGATTAACCGTGGACGCATTGAAGAAGCGCATGCTCTGGTTCAGAAACTGGAACGTCAATGTGGCGTGGAAGTGATTGAACAGATTGAAGTGAAACCGGTTGCGGAAAAACAGAATATATCATTTCGCCAACTCTGGTCAGGTGCATTTGCCCGTCGTACCTTAATGCTCTGGCTGATCTGGTTCGGTATTGTCTATTCGTATTATGGGATTTTTACCTGGTTGCCAAGTTTGTTGGTCAAACAGGGCTATACCATCGTGCAGTCTTTTGAATATGTGCTGATCATGATTTTGGCGCAGCTTCCGGGTTATGTCGCGGCAGCATGGCTGGTAGAAAAACTGGGACGTAAAGCGACATTGGCCGGCTTTATTGGCATGTGTGCCGTTTCGGCTTATTTCTTTGGCCAGGCAGATAGCGTGAACATGATTATGTTCTGGGGTTGCCTGATGTCGTTCTTTAACTTGGGTGCATGGGGCGTGCTTTATACCTATACGCCGGAACAGTATCCGACCAATATCCGTGCCTTTGGTTCAGGTTGGGCATCTGCAATTGGTCGTATGGGCGGAATTGTAGCGCCGATGGTGGTCACGCATATGATGGTAATGAACAATGGTTTTAGTCACGTCTTTACAATGTTTACCGCGGTATTGCTGGCTGTGGCTTTGGTGATTTTAGTCTTGGGCGAAGAAACCAAAGGCAAGACTTTAGAATCGATGGGGTTGTAAAATTGCTGATTTTTTAGTTGATTGAACATTACAAAGTGGATATTTTTAGCCCATAAGACACAATTTGTCGCAGAGTGTTCAGTACTGCCCTTGTGTAGACTGCACCTGCGACTTAGCATAACAACGTAGATACAAAAACGAATTATTTAGGATTTCACGCTTTTATGACCAGCCTTGTGCATCATGCGACAGAAAATCGTTCCGTAGCAGAATTTACTGAACAAGCTTACCTTAACTATGCCATGTACGTGATTATGGATCGTGCATTGCCACATATCAGTGATGGTTTAAAACCGGTGCAGCGCCGTATCGTTTATGCGATGAGTGAGCTGGGCTTAAAGCATAGCGGTAAGCCGAAAAAATCTGCCCGTACAGTCGGTGATGTACTCGGTAAGTATCATCCACATGGTGACTCTGCCTGTTATGAAGCGATGGTGCTGATGGCACAGCCGTTTAGCTATCGCTATCCGTTTATTGAAGGGCAGGGCAACTGGGGTTCACCCGATGATCCGAAATCCTTCGCGGCAATGCGTTATACCGAAGCCAAACTTTCACTTTATAGTGAAGTGCTGTTGTCAGAGCTTGGTCAAGGCACCTGTGATTGGCAGGACAACTTTGATGGTTCCATGAAAGAACCGGTCAATCTACCTGCCCGTGTCCCGAATATTCTGTTGAATGGTACCACCGGTATTGCTGTGGGTATGGCAACCGATATTCCACCACATAACCTGCGTGAAGTGATCAAAGGCACCATTGCCCTGATTCGTAATCCGAACTTAAGCGATGAGAAAGTTGCCGAATATATTCCGGCACCGGACTTACCGACCAAAGCGGAAATCATTACCTCACCAAGTGATTTATTAAAAATTCAAACCACAGGTCGTGGCAGTTATCGCATGCGTGCGGTGTACACGATAGAAAAAAATGAAATAGTGATTACAGAGCTGCCGTATCAGGTTTCAGGTTCAAAACTCATTACTCAAATTGCCGACCAGATGCAGGCAAAGAAACTGCCTTTGGTGAGCGATGTTCGGGATGAATCGGATCATAAAAACCCAACCCGCTTGGTGATTGTGCTGCGTTCAAATCGTATTGATGCCGAAGCGGTGATGAGTCACTTGTTCGCAACGACCGACTTGGAGTCGAGCTATCGTGTCAATATGAACATGATTGGTGCCGATGGTCGTCCGCAAGTGAAATCGATTCGTCGTATTTTGCTGGAATGGATTGAAATCCGTAAAAATACCGTGACCCGCCGTCTGCAATATCATTTAAATAAAATTGAAAAACGCCTGCATATCTTGGCCGGGCTTCTCATTGCGTATCTGGATCTGGATACCGTCATTCGCATTATTCGCGAAGAAGATCATCCGAAAGCCGAGCTGATTGCACATTTTGGCATTGATGAAATTCAGGCCGAAGCCATTTTGGAACTCAAGTTACGTCATTTGGCAAAACTTGAGGAAATGGAAATTCGCCGTGAACAGGAAGAGTTAGAGGCCAGAGCAGCGATTATTCGTGAACAATTGGCAAATCCGGAATCCTTAAAAAATCTGATCATTACTGAACTTAAAGACGATGCCAAGAAATTTGGTGATGACCGCCGTTCGCCAATCGTACAACGTGCGGAAGCCGCAGCCATTAGCGAACAGGATTTAATGCCGGCTGACCCTGTCACCGTGGTATTGTCAGAAGCGGGCTGGATTCGCTGTGCCAAAGGGCATGAGGTAGATGCAGAAAACCTGAATTTCCGGGCAGGCGACCAGTACTTAAGTCATGCAACCGGTAAGTCGAATCAACGTGCCTATGTGCTGGATGAAACCGGGCGCAGTTATGCACTTGCGGTTAACAGTTTGCCATCGGCACGTGGTTTGGGTGAGCCTTTAAGCTCCAAACTTGCTCCTGCAAATGGCATTGGCTTTATTCAGGTCATGATTGCAGAAGATGATCAGGAAATTATTGCGGTAAGCTCTAAAGGCTACGGCTTTAAATCCAATGCAAAACAGCTGGATACCAATGCCAAAGCCGGCAAATCCTTCTTGACCGTATCAGACGATGCCAAAGCATTGCCATTGCAAATGGTGGATGCCAATACGCATTTAGCGATTTTGAGTACCGTTGGTCGTTTATTGGTGATTGATTTGTCAGAATTACCAGTCCTAAATAAAGGTAAAGGAAACAAGTTGATACAACTTGAAGCCAAAGAACAAATTTTGTCCATGACATTGCTTTGTTTAAATGAAATAATTCAAGTGGTTGCAGGACAGCAACAATTAAAACTAAAAGGTGATGATCTTCAGAAATATATAGGTAAAAGAGCGACTAAAGGTCAACTCTTACCACGAGGATATCAAAAAGCAAATAGACTGTTCATTCAAAGATAAAACTAGCATCCATTGATCAAAATACGTTATATATAATTCGTATGCGCGTAAATGGATGCGATGTTATGCATAAATAAGTTCAATAATGACGCATAACATTGAAAACAGTTGAAAACTAAAGATTACAGATTGGAGATAAAGGCATTATGGAAAAGATTTGGTTTGCTGAATACCAAAAAACGGGGATTCCTGAAACTGTAGAATTACCACCAGAAAATACTTCACTCAATGATATTTTTGAACGTAATTTTCAAAAATTTGGTTCACGTGATGCCTTTATCTTTATGGATAAAGTCTTAACATTTAATGAACTAGAAGAAGCAAGCCGTAAATTTGCCACCTATTTACAAAGCTTAGGTTTGGCAAAAGGTTCTCGCGTCGCAGTCATGATGCCAAACGTGCTGCAATATCCAGTGGTTGCATTGGGTGTATTCCGTGCAGGCTTGGTTCTGGTCAACGTGAATCCACTTTATACCTCGCGTGAACTTGAACACCAATTAAACGATTCGGGTGCGGAAGCATTGGTAATCGTTGAAAACTTTGCCAGTGTTTATCAAGCCATTATTGGTAAAACCCCGGTGAAACATGTGGTTGTGGCTTCTGTTGGCGATATGTTAGGTGCATTAAAAGGCACATTAGTGAACTTTGTGTTGCGTTCAGTGCGTAAGCAAATTCCAGCTTGGGACATTCCAGGTCATATCAAGTTCAATGCAGCAATGTCGAAAGTCAGTGCCAGCAATTATAAACGTCCTAACCTGACCTTAAGTGATACTGCTGTACTGCAATACACAGGCGGTACTACGGGCGTTTCTAAAGGTGCAGAGCTGACCCATCGCAATCTTGTTGCGAACATGTTGCAGTGTGATGGCATATTCCAAAGTAAATTTGGTGCACAAGACGGTGCCAAAGATGACCGTATTTTCTGTGCATTGCCGCTTTATCACATTTTTGCGTTCATGGTATGTGCCATGTACGGTATGTATAAAGGTCAGGCGAACGTGCTTATACCAAACCCGCGTGACTTGCCTGCAGTAATGAAAGAACTGCGTAAATACCGTCCGTCATTCTTCCCGGCAGTAAACACCTTGTTTAATGCATTGGTGAACAATGAAGAGTTTAAGCAGCTCGACCATAGCAACCTTAAAATGGCAATGGGTGGTGGTATGGCAGTTCTGGCTTCTACAGCAGAAGCTTGGAAAAAAATTACCGGGACCAATATCATTGAAGGTTATGGCCTGTCAGAAACTTCACCTGTTGCGACTGCAAACCCACCGTCATCAATGGAATTCAGCGGCACGATTGGTATTCCGTTGCCACTGACTGAAGTTGCGATTCTGGATGATGATGGCAATGAAGTTGCCTTAGGCGAGCAGGGCGAAATCTCGATTCGTGGTCCACAAGTCATGAAAGGCTACTGGAACCGTCCGGATGAAACAGAAAAAGTCATGACCAATGGCTTCTTCCGTACTGGCGATATTGGCGTGATGGATTCTCGTGGTTATATCAAGATTGTTGACCGTAAGAAAGACATGATCCTGGTTTCTGGCTTCAACGTTTATCCTTCTGAAATTGAAGATGTGGTTTCTAAACATCCAAAAGTATTGGAAGTTGCAGTGATTGGTGTACCTGATGAAAAATCAGGTGAAGTGCCTAAGTTATTCGTGGTGAAAAAAGATCAGTCTTTAACCACTGAAGAAGTACTGGCTTTCGCTAAAGAAAACTTAACCGGTTATAAACGTCCGCGTTATGTTGAATTTATGGATGAATTGCCAAAATCAAACGTAGGTAAAATCTTGCGTAAAGATTTACGTAAAACAGCATAAACCCTGCAATTTAAAAAGCGCCGTTTTCGGCGCTTTTTTTATACCTGAACTTTTAATCTTTCATCAGCCAGTGATCGATATAAGGGCGGCCTATACCCATAATCCATATAAAGGTGGTGATGCTACCGAACTGATAAAGGTACCGCTTTAAATCAAATGAACCGAAGCTATAGAAATTATCAAGTAGGCAGTAAATTGCAACAACTGTCGTCCAGATCCACAGGGCTTGACGTTTAATTCCGACCATCCAAAGTGCGGTAATTGAAATCACAATGGTAAAAATCAAAGAGAGTCTATTTAAATTGGCACACATGACCGAAAGTAAAAATCCCACAATCGGCAACACGATTTTGAGTACACGATCCACTTTAAGTTGATGCAGGCGCTGTTTTTCAAGGACATCCAACATTTTTTGCTGATCTGGGCTGGCCATACGGAATCCTTATTCATCATTAATAAAAACATTATAATTTAACAAAAATTATTACTGAACCGTCATGCTATGATATCGGGCAGAAAATCTTAATGAGAAAAATGAGATGCAAAACATAAGCGGAATAATCTATCTCATCTTAATTGCATGTTTATTGCCTTACGTTTTTACAATGATTGCAAAAAAAACCTCTGGCTTTAAAGGACGAGATAACCAAAACCCGCGCGATTTTTTGGCCAAAACCACTGGCTTGGCCGCACGTGCCAATGCCGCACAGCAAAATAGTTTTGAAAGTTTACCCTTGTTTATTGCTGCCATTTTAATGGCGGAATATATGGTGGTTCCTCAAGCCGTGATCATGACCTTCGGTATTGCCTATATAGTGCTCCGTATTGTTTACGGCATTTGCTATTTAGCCAATTGGGCAACTTTACGTAGCATTGTCTGGACCTTGTCTTTACTTTGTTCAATTTGCCTATTACTTCTGGTCATTAAATTAACTTAAGATGGCATCAATCTGAGGAAATACATATTTTGCTGTGGCGGATGTATAATCACAAAGTTATTTAATTCTCAAAAACCGTTATAATCGTGCCGGTTTAAATAAGATTTAACTTGTTAAAGAGTGATGCTATGAGCTACAGCAATATCCCAGCGGGTAAAGATGCACCAAACGACATCTATGTCATTATTGAAATTCCTGCAAATGCAGCACCAATCAAATACGAAATCGACAAAGATTCTGATGCGTTATTTGTAGACCGTTTCATGGGTACAGCAATGTTCTACCCAGCAAACTACGGTTATGTACCAAATACCTTGTCTCTAGATGGCGACCCATTAGACGTATTGGTTGTAACACCACACCCAGTTGAACCAGGTTCAGTGATTCGTTGCCGTCCTGTCGGTAAGTTGAACATGGAAGATGACGGCGGCATCGATGCTAAATTGGTCGCAGTTCCACATGACAAATTGACTCCAATTTACAAAGACGTGAAAGAATATACAGATCTTCCTCCGTTATTGATCAGTCAAATTGAACATTTCTTCCAGCACTATAAAGACCTAGAGCCAGGAAAATGGGTTAAGTTAAGTGGTTGGGAAGGTGCTGATGTTGCGAAACAAGAAGTGCTTAGCTCAATTGAAGCTTACAAAAATGCATAATTGATTTTGGTATTTAGCATTTATTGTTAAATATCAAAAATAAAAAAAACCTGCACATTGTGCAGGTTTTTTTTATCTCTTGAACTTACTGTGAATTAGAACAATTTCACAGGAATATCCAAGAATAAACGCCATTCGTTGGTATCGCCAATGTACGCATTTTCGTATGCATCATTAGCACGGTAAATTGAGTTACGAACGCGTAGGCTGGCATCTTTGGCAAAACCGCTTTGAACCGTGTATTTCACTTGGTTAAAGAACTCATTTTCCTTACCTTCTTGAGCAGTGCCTACAACCCTAATATCCCAACCGTATACATAAGCAGTGGTCCAGTTCAAGCCTGGAATGCCGTAGTCAGCAAAGTTCAAGTTATATTGAACTTGTGCTGATTTTTCATGGTTGCCGACGAAGTCAGACAGGTATGAGTTCGCGACATAAATCGACTGTGCGCCATCAGCATTTTCGCCGTAGTCATAGCCTGTGTTGCCAGTATTTTGCTGGTAAGCAAGCATGACAGAATGAGCGCCCTGATTCAAAGTACCAGATAAAGACCAAATGTTGTTGCTACGGCCTTCAACATCTGAATCACCTAATGGTGAAGAATAAGTCCCTGCTTCTTTATCCCATTCTGTGTGATAACCGTTAAAGTCTAAAATTAAAGAGCGTTTTTCGGCTAAAGGAAGGGTGTAGTTCGCATTGATATAGTGGCGGTCAAGTTTATTTTCAGAATCCATGCCGTAATAAGATGCATTCAATTGCTCATCAAACTTGTATTTCGCGCCCCATACGATTGCGTTATCCAAATGACGGCCATCAGTATTGATTTGATCGGAATACTGGTCTTTTGTAAATTTACCGGCAATAAGTTCTAAATCTTTAATTTCACGGCTCTTGATTAAAGTACCTTCGAAATATTCAGGCACCATACGGGCAGTATTGCTCGCTAATACTGGCAAATCTAATACTTGAGTACCGTATTCAACAGTCGTATTTGAAACACGTGCTTTAACACTTGCACCGCCACGAGCCCAATGATCGTATGCAGATCCATCAGCATGCTTAGGAATCATGCCATTATTCGCATTTTTGTTTTCGCCCAATTTAAACGAAGCATCACCTACAGCGTTTACACCAAAACCTACTACACCTTGGGTAAAACCAGACTCAAGTTTAACAATCGCAGATTGTGCAGCAGAGCTTTGGTCTTTCTTGCCAGGAGCTTTTTTATCACGGTTGATATAACCGGTACGGAATAAAACAGTTCCTTCAGCATCTTCAACAAAGCCTTTCGCTTCACTTTGTTCACTGGCATATGCTGTTGAGATTAAGGCAGCTTGAATTAAAACTGCTAGAGTTAATTTTTGTGTTTTTTGCATTGGGAATAAGCCTTATACAAAATAGGACGAAGAAATTGGAGGAATTGTATACGTAATGTAGAGTAAATAAATCTTTTTTTTATTCATTTTATTTTATTAAAGTTATACGTTTCCTGTATAAAAATTCATAAATTAAATTTAACAAGTGTTCAAAAAAAATCGATTTTATTTAAAATATTATTTAAAACAATAATATATTTAAATAAAAGATGATTATTTATGTAATTTTTTATTACGAGTAAATCAACAGCATTCTGATTTTTGTTTCTGCTTTATCGAATTTTATCTCTTAATACTTTGGTCTAATAAGAATTATGAATAGAGTTAAGCGTATTGATGACAGATTTTTTATTCAATATGAACAATTCTTTAAAATATTTAACTCATCCTTATATTTAATGTAAATGTCATATAATTTTAGGCAGTAAAAAATAGATCTCACTACCCTGTTAAACGTTGTTACTTAGCTAAAACTCAATTAAAAACAAGATAATTTTATCTCATAATTTTGAACAAATATTATAAAAAAGCTTTAGAATCCGCAGCTAAATTTGTCGTCGGTAAAGAATCTTGACCGGATTCTCTCAGAGGTAGGAATGCATATAACTTCCCATAAAATTGCGTTATCTTTATTGTTTTTCATCAGTACAGTGCCTGCATTTGCAGAAGAAAATACAACTTCAGCAAAAGGGGGAGAATTAACAGGCAATTTTGCCGTGGTGAATAAATATATTTACCGGGGTGGGGTGGAAAATGATGATGTTGCGCTACAGGCAGGTCTTGATTATGCATTTCAAAACGGTGTTAGCGTAGGATATTGGGGCTCAACCCTCGATTATGACCTGTCTGATGAGAGTAAAGATCAGGGTTTTGAACATGATTTTTATCTGGCTTACAGCAATCAAATTAATCAAAACTGGCGCTATAAAGTTCAAGGAGCGGCTTATTACTACCAGAATGGAGGTACAGTTTATGCGGACAATGGCGATAAACGTAAAACCACAGCATTCGATGTATTAGGTGAATTGGCTTATAAAGACTTAACTTTAGCTGCATCCGTCATGCTTACAGATGCTTCTTTTGCTAACGCGGGAGATGCGTATTTAAGTGCAGCCTATAGTTATGCTTTGCCGCAAAACTTTATGTTGAATACATCAGTTGGCGCATCCATCTATAACAGCAGCCGTGATGACAGCATTATAGAAACTAAAAATGATGTTGCCTTTAATGAAGCGCGGATGGGTGTGAGTAAAGAAATTGCAAATACACATGCTACAGCATCTTTAGATTATGTGGTCGGTGGAAAGGATCGCTTCAATACAGATTTTGATGATCAGGTTGTATTCGGTTTGAATTTCAATTTCTAAGCTTTTAAATACGAAAATCATTTTAAAGTGCATAAATTGCTTTAAGTTTGTGCACTTTTTTTGAGCATAAAGAAATAATATGATTAAAAAATAGCCTTAAAAAGAAGCATGATGTAAGTAAATATGAATCTTGCTCTAAAGTTGAATTGAGCTTTAATACTAAACGAACTCGCAATAGTATTGAATAAAATCTATTTTAGATAAATTTATTTTAAAGAATTAAAATATAATAAAAACAAAAGAATAGGGTGTTTTAATTTTAAATATTGAGCGATTCCGGATGTTTGATTTTTCTATTGGCATAGCAATTGCTATTACCTCATTGAGTTTATCGAAATAACCAAAAAAACCGTCGTAGCACGATGTGGGGGAATCAAACAATGAAATTAACTTTAAAAGCATTATCTCTGGCTATATTAGGCGCAGCATCTACATTCACTTTTGCAGAAGAGGCACCCGCATCGGAACACACCATTTCGGGTAACATTGGTGTGGTGTCTCAATATGTACTACGTGGTAATACTGCAGGCTTAGAAAACTCGGGAGCAGCGGTTCAAGGCGGTTTAGATTACAGTCATTCTTCAGGTTTTTATGCAGGATATTGGGGTTCTACATTAGATGTAACTTATGCAGAATCTGGTGAACAAAGTTTTGAACATGATTTTTATGCAGGCTTTAATGGTTCGATCACTGAAGATTTAGGTTACACCATCGGTGGTACATATTATGTGTATTATCCTTCAGATGACTCCAATGTATTTGAAACTTTATTAGGCTTAAATTATAAAGATTTTAGTTTCACTGCTCAGACTCTAACTGATGATGTGATCTGGGGTAATGCTGGCGATACTTACTTCTTAGCGAGCTATAGTTATCCTTTACCAAAAGATTTTACGTTAAATACTTCGTTAGGCGCTTATTACTATTCTGATAGCGGTGATTTTGAAGAAGCTTTAGGTACCACAGAAGATTTCAATTTCCGTCATTTGACCGCAGGCTTAAGCCATCCATTGGGTGATACAGGTGCATCAGTTTCTATGGATTATATAATTGGTGGCAAATTGCGTGATGAAACAGATTTAAAAAATAAAGTAGTATTGGGCATAAAATACGAATTTTAATTTAAATTAATCTCATAAAAAGGCGACTCATTAGAGTCGCCTTTTTATTTGGACATAATGCTACGAAGTCGCATTAAAAGCCTCATGATAAGTCACTGTTCCCTGGGGAAATTCTCCATCAAAAGATAAAGCCTGAAAATATTCAGCAGGTACATTTTCTAAAATGAGTTCAGGCACTGCTTTAAAAGCAAATCCAGCATAAAAATTCGGATCACCTAAAACGACACAACCTTTTGCACCCATCGTTTTTAATTGACTTAATGCGGATTGAATCAGTGCTGAACCGATTCCTTGCAGTTGCCATTCAGGTAAAACTGCAACCGGCCCCAAACCATACCAACCTTGTATACCTGAAGAAATCTGGATAGGCGAAATAGCAATATGTCCCACAATGTGCTGATTTAAAACAGCCACCAAAGAAAGAGTCAGTGCATTCGCCTTTCTCAAGGCAGCCACAATAAACTGCTCGGTATGACTTGAATATTGCTGATTCTTAAATGCCTGTTCAATCACATGGCTAATTGCCTTGTGATCAGCAATATTTTCGCTACGGATAACTAAGTTATGCATCTTAAATTAGCCCTGTTGTGCCCGATAAGACAATGCTTCGGTTAAATGCTGGCTTTGAATTTCCGAATGTTGGGATAGGTCTGCAATACTTCGCGCGACACGTAATACCCGGTGGTAGGCGCGGGCAGACAGGTTTAGGCGCTGCTGTGCCATTTCCATGATTTTCTGTGCCTGCGTATCCAGTGGTGCAAATTGCTCAAGCTGTTTAGGGCTTAAAGCGTGATTCAGACATTGCTGTCGTTGTATTTGTAGATTGTAGGCCTGAATCACGCGCTCACGCACCGTCTGTGAGTTTTCGACCGGCGTTGTATCTTGCAATTCATGCGCTTGTAATGGCGGTACATCCAGATGCAGATCAATACGATCGAGTAGTGGACCTGAAATACGATTCTGATAACGCTTAATTGCATCCGCAGAACATTGGCAACGAATATCCTGATTAAAAGCATAACCGCAGGGGCAGGGATTCATTGCGGCAATCAGCTGAAAGTTTGCAGGGAAGGTAATTTGCCGTGAAGCGCGAGAAATCACAATTTCTTTAGATTCCAGCGGCTGCCTTAAAACTTCTAATACTTTGCGATCGAATTCGGGCAGTTCATCTAAAAATAAAACCCCTAAATGGGCCAAAGTGATTTCACCGGGTTTCGGATGAGAACCGCCGCCAACTAAAGCGACCGCTGAAGCAGTATGATGTGGTGCACGAAAAGGGCGCTGTCCAAAGGGATGCGAGGTATTTGAAACCGAATAAATGCTGGCGACTTGCAGATTTTCCTGTGCATCTAAAGGCGGCAAAATACTGGCAAGTCGTGATGCGAGTAGTGTTTTTCCTGTACCCGGCGGACCCTTAAACAATAATGAATGCCCGCCTGCTGCAGCAATTTCCAAAGCACGGCGTGGACGCAGTTGACCTTTGACGTCGGCCAAATCGAATTTGTACTGATCGGGTGCAGCAGAGTGACTGGCTTGATATTGCTGAATCGGGTGCTGATGAGAAAGATGATCACAGACATCTTTTAAATGCTTGGCTGCAAACACTTCAAAATTAGGCAGTTGTGAAGCTTGCTCGGCATTCTGTTCCGGCAAAATCAGTTGATGCCCTAACTGCTGGCAAGCAATCGCAATACTCAAAATACCGGTGATGGGACGAAGTTGCCCATCCAAAGCCAGTTCACCTATAAACTCCAGATTATCTGTAACATTTTCAGGTATTTGTCCAGATGCAATAAGAATCCCTAACGCAATCGGTAAATCGAGACGTGAGCCATCTTTGGGCAAATCTGCCGGAGCTAGATTGATGGTGAGACGTTTAGTCGGGAATTGAAAACCACTATTGATAATGGCCGAGCGGACACGGTCTTTACTTTCACGAACCGCCGCTTCAGGCAGCCCGACAATGGTTAAAGAGGGCAGGCCCTGACTGACATGAACTTCCACCTCAATTAGAGGCGCATGAAGTCCAAGCAGACCTCGAGTGTAAATTTTAGCAAAAGACATTATTGTTGTTCCGTTATAGTGCGTTATTTTTATTCGTTTTGTGTCTTTTAGTGCACCAAAAAAGTGCTTATTTATTGTTCTTAATTTTAATTTCTAATGCTTCAACTTGTTTAAGCAGTTCATTCAAGCGTAAATTGGCATTATTTAGCGCAGTACGTTGACGTTCAATTTCATCTTTTGAAACCAGATCCATCTTGGAAACAGCTTCATTGAGTAAGGCACGCAAATTATGTTCAATATCTTTTTTGGGCTGGTCTATTTGTTCCATGATTGCTTGTAATAAAGTTTCGATCATTGTGGATTCCCTAAGGGTGCAGAAGTAGGAGCAGTGTAGCATTGCTCAAACCTGCACCATAGCCCCCATCGATCAGATATAGTTTTGTTCGATGAGTAAAATCGTAAATTTTATAGTAAAAATGTCTCTTTTTTAAAGAATGGACTACGTTTAAAAGTATAAAATAGGTTATAAAGAAAACTCGTGTCGAAACTCTCTATTTTCCCCCAACCTTAGAAATTTTGGCACGAAATTTGAACATAAAACCTTACTGGTGAAAGAAGCCGAAGGAAAACAAACATGAAGCTCGTAACTGCAATTGTAAAACCCTTTAAATTAGATGACGTGCGTGAAGCACTCTCTGACATTGGTGTTCAAGGGATCACCGTAACTGAAGTCAAAGGCTTTGGTCGTCAAAAAGGTCATACTGAACTTTATCGTGGCGCTGAATATGTCGTTGATTTCTTGCCTAAAGTAAAAATTGAAATCGCAATTAGCGATGACATGGTGGATTCAGTAATTGAATCGATTACCCGTGTTGCAAGCACAGGAAAAATTGGTGACGGTAAAATTTTCGTGACTAATTTAGAACAAGTCATCCGTATTCGTACCGGTGAAACAGGTGCAGACGCTGTCTAATTTGGCACGAAGTTTGCTGAGTACCTAATAACTCAAAAAATACTAGGTTGGGGGATACGAATGAAAAAAATGCTCATTGCGCTGAGTTTGTCTGGCGCACTTTTAGGTGGTTCTGTTGCATGGGCTGAAGAAGCCGTAACAACATCCACTGCTTCTGAAGATGTCACAGTGGTTGAAACTGCTGATACATCGTTAACAAATTCTGAATTGGCTGCAGCACCTGCTCCAGCTGAAGCAACAGCCGCACCTGTCGAAGAAGAAGTAAAATTAGATACAGGTGATACTGCATGGATTTTAGTGTCTACAGCACTGGTTTTGCTGATGACCATTCCAGGCTTGGCACTGTTCTACGGTGGTATGGTTCGCAAGAAAAATGTCCTCGGCACAATGGCACATAGCTTTGTTGCAGCGGCAATCGTTAGTATTACCTGGGTAGTGATCGGTTATACCCTTGCTTTTGGTGAAGGGAATGCGTTCATTGGTGGCTTGGATAAAGTCATGTTGTCCGGCATTACCACAGATGCCTTAACCGGAACAATTCCTGAAATTCTGTTTGTTATTTTCCAAATGACTTTCGCCATCATTACCGTAGCCATCATTACCGGTTCGATTGCAGAACGTATGAAATTCAGCGCTTTCGTAGCATTCATTACCATTTGGAGCATTGTGGTTTACGCGCCAATTACCCACTGGGTATGGGGTGGCGGCTGGTTAGGTAACGACGGTGCGCTGGATTTTGCTGGTGGTACGGTCGTTCACATTAACTCGGGTGTCGCAGGTCTGGTTGCTGCATACATGCTTGGCAAACGTATGGGTTTGGGCCGTGAATCAATGGCGCCACATAACCTGGCTTTAACCGTGATTGGTGCCAGCCTGATCTGGGTGGGCTGGTTCGGTTTCAACGGTGGTTCTGCACTCGGTGCCAACGGTTCTGCTGGTTATGCATTGGTGGTTACTCAAGTTGCAGCGGCGGCCGCAGCAATTGCCTGGTTAATTACTGAAAAAGTGGTTCGTGGTAAAGCCTCTGTACTGGGCGGCGCATCTGGTGCGGTTGCGGGTCTAGTCGTGATTACCCCTGCAGCTGGCTTCGTGACTGTAGGCGGTGCAATGGCGATGGGCTTGATTGGCGGTGTCGTGTGCTTCTGGGGTATTACTGCGCTTAAACGTGCACTTAAAGCCGATGACTCTTTAGATGCTTTTGGTCTGCATGGTGTCGGTGGTATTGTCGGTGCAATCTTAACCGCAGTGTTTGCAAGTGAATTCATCATGGGTGATAAGGTCCCTACAGATATGATGCATCAATTATGGGTGCAAATTGAAGGTGTACTTGCAACGATCGCTTACTCTGCAGTACTGACTTTCATCATTCTTAAACTGATTGACCTGGTGATTGGCATTCGTGTTGAAGCGGATGACGAACGTATGGGTCTAGACTTAAGTCAACATGGTGAACGTGTAGAATAATAAAAAAACCGATAATCAATATATTGTGTAAAACAGCCCATAAGGGCTGTTTTTTTTCCATATCTTGCGTAAGCCTCTACAAAACGCAGAATTTTTGCTACACTCTAAATCCGATTTGATTTGTTCAATTAAACCGCTATGCATTGTCCATTTTGCAACGCCGCAGATAGTAAAGTTATCGATTCGCGCTTGGCTGCTGAAGGCTGTCAAATTCGTCGACGTCGTGAATGTATCAGCTGCGGAGAACGATTTACCACCTTTGAAACTTATGAAGTGGTGATGCCACGGGTGATTAAATCTGACGGCAAGAGCGAACCTTTTGATGAAGCGAAAATGCGCCGTTCATTGATGCATGCTTTACAAAAAAGACCGGTCACACAAGAACAGATTGAAACTGTCCTGAGCGATATCCAATTACAAATTCGTCGCCTGGGTGAGCGTGATGTAAAATCACGCATGATTGGTGAAATTGTCATGCAATCTTTGTTTGCCCTCGATCATGTGGCTTATGTGCGTTTTGCCTCGGTGTATCAAGATTTCCAGGATGTAGAAGCTTTTCGTCGTCAAATTGAACAAATGCAACACCGTGAACACTAAAAGAGTTTGAAGATGTCTAAGTTAAGCCAAGATCCCATTCAGCAAGATCAGCTGTGGATGCAACGTGCGATTGAATTAGCGCAACTTGGACAATACTCCACCAAACCCAATCCCAATGTCGGCTGTATCATCGTTAAAGATGGCCAGTTAGTTGGCGAAGGCTTTCATCCTCAAGCTGGACAACCGCATGCGGAAGTCTTTGCCATGCGTCAGGCCAGTGATCTTGCCCAAGGCGCAACCGCTTATGTGACTTTAGAACCTTGTGCGCATTATGGTCGTACGCCGCCTTGTGCCAAAGGTCTGGTGGAAGCAGGGCTAGCTAAAGTCATTGTCGCTTGTCCCGATCCAAACCCATTAGTGGCAGGCAAGGGTGTACAAATTCTAAAAGATGCCGGCATTGAAGTTGAAGTGGGTATTTGTGAACAAGAAGCAGAAAAGCTCAATCTTGGTTTTCTTAAAGCTATGGCAACCGGCATGCCTTACGTGCGTTTAAAAATTGCCTCAAGCCTGGATGGCCGTACAGCCATGGCATCTGGGGAATCGAAATGGATTACCGGACCTGAAGCCCGTCAGGATGTGCAGCATTGGCGTGCCATTTCTGGTGTGGTGATTACCGGGATTGAAACGGTACTTGCAGACGACTGTCAGCTTAATGTGCGTCAGCTCAATGGCATTGAAGATATCACCCGCATTGTTCAGCCGAAACGTCTGGTACTGGATCGTCAGGGACGTTTACCGCTTCATGCAAAAATACTCCAGCAAGCCGATACGGTCATGGTCATGGGACCATTCCGTCAGGAACTTGCTGATTTAGGCGTGCTACAATTTGCCGTACAGCCTTTAAAAGACTTGCTACAGACCCTATCTACGCAACATCAAATTTACGATGTGCTGGTGGAAGCGGGGGCAACATTATCGACTGCCTTTTTACAACAACAGTTAGTCGATGAAATGATCAGCTATGTTGCACCGACATTTTTAGGTCAAGCAGCACGCGCAATGTTTAGTGCGGAATTTAGCCGTATGGCAGAGCAACTTCGATTTAAGCTCATGGACGTCACCCAATTGGGGGATGATGTGCGCTTAAGGTTAATCCCTTCTCAAGAGACAGTATGAATTCAGAGTCTTCGGTTTATCATAAACGTCGTCATTCAGCACGTACCACAGACGAATATCTTTTCAATCAGCTTGTTCCGTATTTAGGCAATAAGCGTCGTTTACTTCATCTGATTTTGGAAGCACTTGAGAGCACGGGCACATTAAATAGCAAAAATGGCCGTGCCCCGATTTTCGCTGACTTTTTTGCAGGTTCCGGCGTGGTTTCACGTCTGGCGCGGCAGAATGGTTATCGTGTCATTGCCAATGACTGGGAACCGTATAGCCATGCTTTAAATAGTGCGATTTTATCCTGCACAGAAGCACCGGCTTTTAAAGAGTTGGGTGGTTATCAAAAAGCCATTGATTATTTAAACCGTTTGCCGGAAGTCAAAGGCTGGGTGACGCATAACCTGTGTCCTCGTAATGATGAAATTTATGATCCGACCCGCGATCGCCTGTTCTTCAAACGCCGTAACGGCATGCGTATCGATGCAATCCGTCAGCAAATTGCCGCTTGGCAGGCGCAAGGCGCCATTGATGATGTCGAGATGAGTGCTTTGCTGGCGCCGTTGCTTTATTCCGCAAGTTTTGTCAGTAATACCAGTGGCGTCTTCAAAAGCTTCCATCATGGCTGGGGCGGTAAAACCCAAACGGCCTTGGAACGGATTGAATCATTACTCTGGCTGACACCGAGTCGTTTCTGTGCCATTGGCGAACCGAAAAAACCAGCAGCAGAAATGTGGTGTGTCGATGCTCAGCATCTTGCCAATCAAATGAGCAGCTTTGAAGTGGATGTGGCTTATCTTGATCCACCGTATAACCAGCATGCCTATGGTAGTAACTATCACGTACTGAATGCCTTAACCTTGTGGGATCAGGCTGATTTACCAACTCCAGATACCAAAGGCTACAAGAGCGGGATTGACCGTGCATGGCGTAAAGAGCGTCCAAGTCAGTACAACTCATCCAAACATGCCAAAGAAGCTTATGAGAAATTGGTTGCGACAATTAATGCGCGTTATATTCTGACCAGCTATTCTACCGATGGTAATATTGAAGCCGGTGATTTGCTGCAGGCAAATTTAAAACGTGGCCGTGTGACTTTGCTCACGCAAGATGTGCCCCGTTACCGGGTCAGCAAGCAACGCCAGTCAGAACGCGCACGTGTATTAGAGTTTATTGTGATTACCGATACCCATGCCAAATCTGGTCCGCCACTGCGCCAATTATTGGGTCAGTTATATCATTTTGCTGAACTGGGTGGTGTTGATACCACGGGCGTGAGTACACAACTGGCCTTGTGGTAAAATAAAGATATAAATAGAGAACAAGTTATGTTTACAGGCATTATTGAAAGTCTAGGCAAAGTGGAAAGTTTACAAAGCGTGGGCGGTGATGTCCGTTTGCGTATTGGCACCAGTCTCGACATGTCAGATGTTCATTTAGGCGATTCGATTGCCACCAACGGGATTTGCCTCACAGTGATTGAATGGGGCGAAAACTGGTATGCAGCCGATGTGTCGCGTGAAAGTTTAAACCGCACCACCTTGGGCAGCTGGAAAGTGGGTCAGCGTGTGAACGTGGAAAAAGCCATGTTACCAACCACACGTTTTGGCGGTCATATCGTCAGCGGTCATGTCGATGCTGTGGGTGAAATTACCGTGGTGCGTGAAGATGCCCGCTCCATTTATTATGAAGTGACTGCACCTGCTGAGATTGCAAAATATTTGGCTGAAAAAGGTTCGGTGACTGTGGATGGGATTAGCCTGACCATTAACCACCTGCGCGGCAATATAATTAGCCTGAATTTGATTCCACATACTGCGGAAAGAACCAATATTGGCACATGGAAAACTGGTGCTAAAGTGAATTTGGAAGTCGATGTTCTAGCACGTTATATCGAGCGTTTAATGCTGGGTGATAAGGCGGCTGAAGTGAAAGAACAATCAAAATTAAGTATGGCATTTCTTGCAGAAAATGGCTTCTTGAAGTAAAAATCCATAGAATAGAAAACAGTCTGGTTGAAAAACCAGACTGTTTTTTTATTTTTATTTATGGTTTTTAGTAATTTATGCAAATAATAAAGTGCAAGTGGGTAGGTGCAAATGCTTGATTTTTTAATGCATATTGAACAATGGTTACCGACTTTACTGGACAACTATGGTCTGTGGATTTACGCCATTTTATTTCTAATTATTTTGGCAGAAACCGGTTCGGTGTTCATGTTCTTCTTGCCTGGGGACAGCTTGCTGATTGCCATTGGTGCACTGTGCTCAACCACCGATGTGATCCATTTACACTATATGGGGCTATTACTTTTTAGTGCCTCTGTATTGGGCTATATCGTCAATTATTATACTGGTCAGGTGTTGGGATTTAAATTCTTTCATGAACATTCACGGTTTTTGAAACCTACATATATTGTTAAAACCAATCATTATTTTACCAAACATGGTGGAAAAACCATTCTGGTTGCACGCTTTGTGCCGTTTGTCCGTTCATTTGCACCTTTTGCTGCAGGGGCGGGGCACATGAATATTTTCAGTTTTATGCTTTATAACGTCGTCGGCGGGCTGATCTGGATTAGCTTGTTATTGGCTATGGGCTATGGCGTAGGCAATATGCTGGGACTTGCCGTAGATTTAATTTAGTTTTTAATGATTTAGGTCGTATTTAAATTTACTTGAATTGAATAAAAAATTAAATTTATTATATTGATTAAAATAACAATAGCCCACCAAAGTGGACTGTTTTGATTGATCTATTTCAGTGTTTGGTAATCGTGACAGATGTACTTGCAACCCAAGAGCTTAATGTCACTGGAGTAGAAACAGAAAATTGTCCTTTTTCCGCTTCTCGGGAAATATAAATTGAAACTGAGTGGAAGTCGGCATGGCTAATCCATAAATCTTGAGCAGATACACTCCATTTTTCACCCGAATCCAGTGCCGCAATTTGAGTGGAAATTTGGTTCAAGATATCCATTTTTTCTTCCTGAATAAGATGATGTTTAAGCATTTCAATAGTCATGTTTTTAAATAGATCTTAGATTAGCAGTTGAAGTGCAACGCCATGTTGTTGCCATAATACCTGACTCGGACTTTTAAAGCCGAGTCTTTTTCTTGGGCGCTGATTTAAACGTTGTGT
>NZ_JBRATK010000002.1:0-221406 GCF_052712855.1 Acinetobacter sp. F16 | reverse complement strand
CCGCCGCTAGGTCATGTAGCAAGCTACAATTCCCCGCTCGACTTGCATGTGTTAAGCCTGCCGCCAGCGTTCAATCTGAGCCATGATCAAACTCTTCAGTTAAAAATCATTAGTAGCTTATGGCTACAAATCTTGGCTCATCAATTTTCTGACAAATATTTCTCAAATAAACTTCGAGTAATTCTTACCATCAATCAATGAAAATAATTTCGATCGATCAACCAGTAAAAATCCACACAAGTTGTTCTTCATAATCTCTTAATGATCTTCTTGCTGATTCGTCACCAGCAAGCTAGGTCGGCTATACTACTCTCTTTCCAAGAATAGTCAACAGGTTTTGTTCATTAATTTTTAACTTCTTCAAGACTTCCAGATTTTACCCTTTAGGCTAAATCCTTGTTTCTCAACAAGTTTTAATCAACATCACCGCCGATGGATGTGCATTCTACAGCATTCCAGATCAGGCGCAACCCCTTTTCCGCATTATTTTACCAATAATCTTTCGACTGTTTATTTATTCTGCAAAATCGAGAGATTTCCTTATTTTTTGCACGCAAAAGGTACTGTATTGACTAATTTATCACGCATTTTTTCTTCTTTATCTTTTTCCTGCCAGTTCAAGGAACGACAATCGATATATTCACAGTAGCCACTTTCGCCCATTTCTTCATGATGATTGATTTTGATTTGATATTTAAAGCTACCTACATAACCTGCAGCCAAACCAAATTTAAAATCACCCCGACTCTGTGCTTGAACCGAAATACAGGTGCCATCTTTTCCTTCATAGCCCCATTCAAATTCGCGCGGTAAATACATGTATTGTCCATTTGGGGTTTTCACCTTCGGGTAAACCCGATGAACTTTAAAACGGACATTAGCGTCAAACATTTGTGCCACGCCCGTCTTGGCATCCCGTAAATACAAACGCGACTGTACAATGCTATTAAAAGGGTCACGAATTTGTGCTAACAGAAGCTGACGATTATTTTCTAGATTAATAATTTGATAAGTAAAAAATGCTAAGGGTAAATAGGAAAAATTAACGGCGCGCGCATATTCGAAACAGCCCATTTGCTGAATTTCAAATTGCTGATCTTTATAAATAATCTGCCCTTCACATTGACACAATATAGACCAATGATCTGCCAAGCCCATACGCAACTTGGTAAAATAGGAAATGATATTGCTGGTGGTCACCGATAAATCGAAACTCAGTTCTTTATCTTCGCGTTGAATCCGAAAATGCGGAAAATGTCCAGAAATCAGTTCCCGATCGGCAAATTTGAAATATTCTTTTTTAAACTGACATTCTTTTTCCACAGAATAGGAATTTAATTGCCCCCGCATATGAGGACTGACACTGGCAATAATGGTTGCTGTATCTAAAGCAGTGGAATGAATCGCACTTTCATTGCGAAGCATGGGCGCATTGGGCTGGCCAATCACGCTCAGAAAATTTAAATAATGTAAGGGTGCAGGTAGATTCGGAATCATCAAGCCTTGATGAATAATTTTATAGCGTCCTTTTTGGGCATGATAAGCCAACTGCACCTGAGAGGGAGCCTGATTGAGTTGTTTAGACTGGTCAAATAAATCTTGAAACAACTGCATATCCTGCTCCTTTTTATTTTCGCTATAGAGGTCTCATTTTTATATAGGGGTATTTTTTCGGGCCATGAATGTGGTTACGAAACCAGAAAGTGCGTAGATAATAGAAATCACTAAAATTCCTACTGGAATATTATAAGTAATCGCTGCAAAGATGAATACGGCAATGGGTAACACCGCAAAAGGCACACGTTTACGATCAAATGTTTTAAATGAATAATATTTAATGTTAGAGATCATCAACAGCCCCACTGCCACAATGAGCACGGCATTGATGATTTGAATACCCACTTCACGCAAATCAAAAATTGTAGGAAAATCACGTCCGACCCAAACCAAGGTGATGATCAAAATGGCAGCCAACGGACTTGCCACGCCAATAAAGTAGCGTTTATCGACCACACCAATTTGTACATTGAAACGGGCTAAGCGGAATGCTGCACAGGCAGTATAAACAAAACAACATGCCAGACCAATACGACCTAAATCATGCAAGCTCCAGCTATACATTAGAATTGCCGGTGCTACACCAAACGCTAACAAGTCAGATAAAGAGTCATATTGTTCGCCAAAAGCACTTTGTGCGCCAATCGCACGAGCAACTCGACCATCTAAACCATCTAACAACGCTGCAAGAAAAATAGCGTAAATCGCTTGGGTAAAATCACCATTCATACTGGCAATAATAGAGTAAAACCCCGACAGCAAGGCTGCTGTCGTGATCAGATTCGGCCACAGATAGATGCCACGACGTTTCACCTTTTGTCCCTCATGGGTCTGCTCTTCTTCTTCCACTTCAAAAGTGATGCCATCGAAACCATGCTCATCACGGGTAGAAGATTCACTTTCAGGTTTATTTATACTTGTCATTCTTGTCGTTCCTAACTGTAGCCGTATCTCTCTTAAAGGTATAACTTATTCACCAACCAACCAGCGCACAGCGGCATGTCCGCCATTTTCACTCATACGTAAATGCGGGAATAACCACTGTAGTGCTTCATCTGCATCCTGTGAGAATTTCCAAGGCGGATTAATTACTAACAAACCGCAACCATTTAAACCCACCGGAGTGTCATCTGGCCATACACAAATTTCACACACCAATTGACGGCGAATACCGGTTTTCATCATTTTCTTTTCAAAACGATCAATCATGGCGCGGTCTTTAATTGGATACCAAACGGCAAAACAACCTGTAGGCCATTTTTTATGCGCAGTCGCCAACAATTCTACCAATTGAGGGAAATCTTTACGTTCTAATTCGTAAGGAGGATCGATCATCACCAAACCGCGTTTTTCTTTCGGCGGAATAACCCCCAACAAACCTTCATAGGCATCACGTTCATGCAGACCTGCACGGCGGTCACGAATATTGAAATACAATTCTTGAAAAACTTCTTTTTGCATTTCAAAGATGGTGGCTTTATCAATATCGCGCATCCCTTCTAATGCAAACCAAGGTGAACCTGGATAAGCACCTTTGCCTGAAGCGGCACGCATCTCTTCAACCACTTTAAGATATTGCTTCACACCTTCCGGGGCATTGCGAATAATTGAATCATCAAGCTTTACCAAACGGTGAATGCCGTTTAAAAATTCACCTGATTTTTGTGCAGCAGAGGTAGATAAATCGTATTTACCTGCACCACCATGCGTATCGATATAGCGATATGGTTTATCTTTGGCATTTAAACGTGCTAAAAGTTGAAGCAATAACACATGCTTCATAACATCGGCAAAGTTGCCTGCATGGAAATGGTGACGGTAATTCATGTTTCTTTAATTCCTATAATCAACGGACATTTTAGCATGAAAAAATGTTTCATTCCGAAGGATATCTTGCTCTAGAATACGCCACCTTTCTCCAGATTGTATTTGAGTATATGTGTATGGATGCAATTCACCTCCCAAAGTCATGGAATGTTGATCAAATTGTTGAAGATTTAGATCAACATGGTTTTACTCTTATTGACAATGCCTACCCTCAAGACTATGTACATGCTTTAGTTGAAGAATGTACTTCTAATTCAAACCGTTTTCGCGATGCAGCCATTCAAAGCGGCGTGGTCAATAACATTCGCAGTGACCATATTTTATGGATTAGTGACGAATTTGAAATTGCAAAACATCACATTGAAACCCTTAAAGAAATTTCTGAATTATTAAACCGTAATTTTTATTTAGGCATAAAAGAAGTCGAAGCACATTTTGCCTGCTATAACGCGGGAGAATATTACGCTTTGCATCGTGACAATCCACAGGGGAAAAATGGCCGTATTATTTCTACGGTTTATTATTTACATGAAGATTGGCAAGATGACTGGGGTGGAGAACTGCATTTACAGGACAAAAACGGGCAATGGCATACCATTCAGCCTAAACCAAATCGTATCGCAATGTTCCAAAGCGATTTATTACATGAAGTGATTAAAGCCAAGCATCAACGTTTATCAATTACAGCATGGTTACGTAGTGCTAATGTCTTGTTCTAATTGTTTATTATAAGATCAGCAAGCTGCATTTAACTTTAAATCTCGGGTTTTGCCCCTATATACTGATTATTCATCAATGAGGTATTGGCTAATGTTGGAAAATACAAAAAAAATTATCGAGCGTATCGGTGAGACGGATCAATTGTATTTGGAAAACAATACGCCTGATCTCGCTTTAGAACGTGCTGATTTACGCTTACAACTGGTGGTGATTAGCCATTCACGTCAAGAACAGATTCATTTTCTGCAAGAAGCCGTGGTCCTGTTAGAGCAGGCCCGGATTGAATATGAAGAAATGCCAATGCGTTTGTATTTGAATCTGTCTTTACATCTGGCTAAGGCCTATATGCTGTATTTCGAAATTACCAAAGAACAGCGTTTTGCTTTAATTACCCAACAGATTTTAAAACCGCTGTCTCAACATGAACACAGTGACATCTATTTTTTCCTTGCCTATGCCTCTGTGTCTAAAAATCAAGTCGCCCTAACTCGACACTGGTTAACTAAATACAGTAAATCCGCTGACTTCGATTTAGAACTGTTACAAAAACATCCTTCGTTTAGACCTGTACGTGAAGAACTCTGGTTTTTAAAACTGCTGCAAAGCAAAATGCACTAATCGCAGAAAATAAAAAACTCTCCAAAATGGAGAGTTTTTTGTATCCCCATATTTTTCAAGAATATTTATTCTAACTGTAAGCCATTTTTGATTTATTGGCATTCATATTTGATTTATTGGCGTTCATATGCAATTGCTGATTAAGCTCATCAATCCAGATCACCCATTCATCGGCATCTTCAACCAAGTAACGGATCAGAAACTCACGCTGCGACTTATTCCAAAAAGGCGCATCATGCAAATTTTGATTTGCGGGTAATTGATGGGTACGTATAAAGAGCTCAATGGCTGCAGGGCTATTGGCCAATCCCAATTGCGAAAACAATAATTCTAAGGATCGTTTATTACTCATCATTGCAAACTCCTTATTCGTAAAATTGTCATTTATTATTCAATTAACTTATAAGATATTGATAAAAAAACCTAGCAATAAAACTAGGTTTGTTGTTTCAATTTGTGTTTACGAATCAAGCGATGCTGAAACTCGATGTTGAGTATGCAATTGCTCATTTAAGATATCCACCACCATTGCCCAGTCATCGTCTTTTTTCCAGTGACTGATCAGGAAATCATGTTGTGCATGTGTCCAGAATGGCGCGTGATGCAAAGGAATATCCATGGTCAATTGATGGGTTTCTATAAACTGATCGATTGCTTCCTGGCTTGCGTCAAGACCCAATTGTTCAAACAAGAGTTCCAATGTGGGTTGCTGATCAAACATGCTGTTCTCCTCGATAACTTTTATCATTATTAAGCTATCAAGTTATAAGAATAGCTGCACAAATCACAGCTTTCACCTCGTGCTTGTTGTATTTTTTTGTAGCAAAAAATTAGACCCTATTGGAGGGCCTAATCCATTTAAAACTTATTGTGCAGCAAGTTTGTCGCTCTCCACATGCAACAGCTGATTGAGCTTGTCAATAATGACAATCCATTCATCATCTTGATGCCAGTGCTCACGTAAAAAGGCACTTTGACCCTCACTCCAAAAACCGGCATCTGGCAAAATCACTTCAGCTGGTAACTGGTGGGCTTTAACAAACTGATCAATCGCAGCTTCATCTGCAGGCAAACCCAATTGTTCAAATAATAGTTCTAAAGTTAACTGTTGTTCCATAAGCATAAGTGGGCTCCATCGTAGCGTTAAATTATGAGTGCGTTGAAATCAAAATTTTTTAAGTTGATTGATGACCAGGCATGTCGCAAGAACCCGAGCCCTCTGCTTCAATGTGCAATTGTTCATTTAGCACATCGACAAAAATGGCCCAGTCATCATCTTCCTTCCAATGACCGATCAGAAAGTCATGTTGTGATTTGCTCCAGAACGGTGCTTTATGTAGAGGCACATCCATACCAATTTGATGGGTGCGAATAAACTCATCAATGGCTTCCGGGCTTGAATCCAGACCCAATTGTTCAAAGAAAAGTTCGAAAGTGGGGCGTTGCTCTAACATCGGACTGACCTCCATCTCTTTATCTATAATTTAATCTTGTTTCTACCTTAGATGGCTCATAATCAAAACTCAGTTGTCTCTCCTTCACAGCATGTTATTTTTTGTTCAATTAAAGTGATAGATATAAAAAAAGCACCCCAAATGGAGTGCTTTTTCAACTTAATCTTTTCAGATCAAATTATTTAAGCATGTCAGCAATTGCTGCGCGCTCTTCTTCAAGTTCATTCAACGTAACGTTGATACGTTCACGGCTGAATTCGTCGATTTCAAGACCTTGAACGATTTTGTATTCACCGTTTTCAGTGGTTACAGGGAAACCGAACATTACGCCTTCAGGAATACCATAAGAACCGTCAGAAGGAATACCCATCGTTACCCATTCGCCATTTGTGCCAAGAGCCCAATCGCGCATATGGTCGATTGCAGCATTTGCAGCAGAAGCAGCAGAAGACAAACCACGTGCTTCGATGATCGCAGCACCGCGTTTACCAACGGTAGGAAGGAATGTGTTTGCATTCCATTCTTGGTCGTTGATCATGTCTTTAACGCTTTCACCGTTGATTGTTGCAAAACGGTAGTCAGCATACATTGTTGGAGAGTGGTTACCCCAAACTGTAAGATTTTTGATGTCTTTAACCGCTTTACCAGTTTTAGCAGCAATTTGAGATGCTGCACGGTTGTGGTCAAGACGTAACATTGCAGTGAAGTTTTTCGCTGGAAGATCTGGAGCAGAGTTCATTGCGATGTAAGCATTCGTGTTTGCAGGGTTACCTACAACAAGTACTTTAACGTCACGGCTAGCAACTTCGTTTAGTGCTTGACCTTGACCGATGAAGATCTCACCGTTCACTTTCAACAAGTCAGCACGTTCCATACCAGGACCACGTGGACGTGAACCAACCAATAACGCGTAATCAGCATCTTTGAATGCTACTTTTGGATCATCAGTACCAATCATGTCTTCTAAAAGAGGAAATGCGCAGTCTTGAAGTTCCATCATCACGCCTTTAAGCGCTTGTTGAGCTTTCTCAAAAGGAACTTCTAACAATTGTAAAATAACCGGTTGATCTTTACCTAGCATCTCGCCGCTTGCGATACGGAATAGTAAGCTATAACCAATTTGACCTGCAGCACCAGTAACGGCAACACGAACGGCTTGCTTCATCTAATTATCTCCAATTGAGGATAGTCAATGCGATTAAATAGTTAGTCCATTTAATCTAATAATCATAAACGCCAAAGATTGTACTCCAATCATTGGCCCGATGCATGCAAAAGAGATAGAACTTCAACAAAAGTCTGATAGGAAATATAAATAAAATATGCCAAAAAGCTTAGTAAGAACCTTTTATGGTAAATGAATTTGGACAATTGGTTTCAACGGCTGTTGAACACTGTTTGTACTGCCCATTCGGTTTATAGCAAAGTTTGACCTCTGTCAGAATGGGTGTTCCCTTCACAGCCGCACAATTAAACTTAATCGCACCCGCAGGTATAGCCGGATTTAAACGCAAGAACTGCAAGCGAAGATTGGTCAGGTGCATGGCCCGGTTTTCAGGACTGGTCAATTCAGTCGGTACTTTTAGACGTTCTGCATAATTAATGACAGTACGAAAATATTGACTTGCATTCATAGGTACACAACCGCCAATTGCATTCCAGAGCTGAATTCGCGCATTTTCATCCGGCATGACGCGTGCCACCACTTTCGCTTGTAAAGGTGATAAGACTGCCGAAGCTGTGGTTTTGCACTCTGGTTCGGCCGTTTCAGGCAATAAACCTGAAATATTAAGCGCATAGCCTTCTAAACATTTCCGTTTTTTTGATTTTTGATTATCCAGCATACACACCGCAGGCGTCATTTGTACCACCATCACATAACCTTGCACTGGTGCTGCAAAAACATGAGATGAACACAGCCCTAGCCCTGCACCACTCACGACGAACAATGCCAACCTGGTTAAAACTGGTGTGTAGTCAAAAACAATCATTAATAACTCAAACCCCATCAACAAAAATTAAAATTTAAGGATTTATTCTCAATGGAATGATATTCATTCTTTTTTCAATAGACTGCGCACCTTGTCCAAGCAACACCCCATAATGCGTTGCGTTGGTCATCACATGTTTCACATAATCACGGGTTTCAGTCAATGGAATGCTTTCGGTATATTGATCCGCAGCAATAGATTGAGAGTCCGGTTGCCAGCGACGTGCCCGGTTTGGACCTGCGTTATAACCTGCTGTGGCCAGAACGGGACTACTGCTTAGCTGACTTTGAATCATGGATAAATAGAACGTGCCATAACGAATATTGGTATTCATGTCTGTTAATGCCGCCGGGTTATAGGTTTCACCCATCTGACGTGCCACCAGTTTTGCGGTATCCGGCATAATTTGCATCAGACCGCCTGCGCCCACATGTGAACGTGCACCTGTATTAAAACGGCTTTCCTGACGCATCAGTCCATAGGCCCAAGCAGGATCGATTCCTGCATTACGACTATGGCTCACCACATAGTTTTGATGCGGCATGGCATAACGATATGAATAATTATGTTTATTTTCAGTGCGATCGGCCGCATAGATTGCTCGGTCATACCAGCCCATATCTGTGGCACGTTTTGCTGCAGCAAGCAGCAAGCCATCATCATGCTTTAAATAGGCCTGACGCACCGCCCAGTTCCATTCGCGATTAATATAATTATCCGGTGCATTGACACGGCGTAAGGCAAAAGCACGGCTAAAATGAATATCCTGGCTTAAGCGCTGCACATCGCTATTGGAGGGTTGAACATTATTTGGAATATTGTTGTAGCTCTGCCCCAGTTTATCTTTGGCCAATAAATTATGGTAATCATCCCCTTGCGCCAATTTTTTAAAGATTTCCTGTGCAGTACGTTTCGAGCTGGCATCTCCACGCTTTTCTGATGCGCGTGCCAGCCAATATTGCCAGCGGTCTTCCTGTTTTTGCGTCACGCTCATGGCATCAATGGCACGAATCAAACTTTCCCAGCTACTAAAACGAATAGCCTGGCGCGCATAAATTTCCGCTTCTTCCGAGCTGAATGGCAGTCCATAACTGGCATCTAAATAATTCAGCACTTCACGGTTAAAGTTGTTTTTCATCACCGTGGTACCACCAATATAGCCCACAGCCCGATATAACGCTTTCTGTACTTGCAGCGGTGTGCCTTCAGCGGCGCGTTTTACTGCAGACATGGCGGAATTTAAGTCACTATCCGCTAGACGTCCCATTGCAAAAACTAAATAGGCATGATCAGCAGTCGATGCCTTAGGCGCAGACCATAAGTAATTTAGAGGATTAGCTTGAATTTGATTGAGCTGCGCGAGTGATAAACTCATACCCAAGGTCTGTGCTGTAGCCAAAGCCTGACCGGACTGACCTGCGCGCAGCTGTCCCCATAGACGTTGCTGCCTATCCTGCTCGGTCATGAGTGGGCTGGAAAGCATCATATGTCCCAAACCGGTACAGGATTCAGGCTGTGAATTGGTAGTCAGCCAAACATCCTTATATTCAGCAAAGACCAGCGGATCGCCTGACTTTGCTCGAACCTGTGCCACTGCACAGCTTTCGGCCTGATCGGCATTAGTGACATACTGCAAAACCGGTTGTGCAGTTGTAAAATCGGCTTGTTTTACTTTTTCTTCAACATAGTCCGCCGCCAATTTTTCAGCCATGGCAGATTGTGGATAGCGCTGTGCGAAATTAACAATATTACTGGAAGGTTGTGCAGATAAATTTGCGTTCAATGACCAATATTCAGGGTAATAGCCGAGCACATCATTTTGCATTGAGGCTTGGTATTGCTGTAATAATCCAATATTTCCAGCATTCGCCGCTTGTAAGGCGGCATTAAATTGCTCATCTGCCGCATGCGTAATAGAAACGAAACCCGTTGATGCCAAACCTAAAGCAAGCATTTTATAATATTTTTTATTGATTACCCGATTAAACATATGCTTACCTTCCGTCATTTAGTATTGCCCTGGTCGCACCTAATCATTTTTAAGTAGTTTAATTATTATTAAACTACTCTACTGTTGTGTTATGTAACCTTCTGATTAGACAATATTAATTTTCAATCATTTTTATTCCATAAATCAATCTTCTTGTCAGTTTATTTATATCTACAAGTTTCTCCCCAATTCCTGCTAAAATATGCGCCTTTCTTCTATTCAAATCTCAATTTTTAAAAGATTAAGTCAGCATGATCTTCTTGAATAAGTTTCAATTAACGATTGAAATGGAAAAAGAAAAACTGCTGGCCCGCCCCACAGCACGGAAAATCTTATATTGTGATTTCTTCGATTTATCCTTTAGGAGCCTACATGACGGTTCAAACCTTCATTCCAAATAGTGCCCAAGCTGCTTCAGAAAACACTGTTACCCAGCCACAGCACACCCCAGCCGACGATGCTTCAGTTAAAAAACTGTATATCGAAACGCAAGGGTGTCAGATGAATGAGTATGACAGTCATCGTATGGCAGACCTTTTAGGCGACTCACACGGTTATGTGTTAACGACTGATCCAAAACAAGCCGATATTCTGCTGATGAATACCTGTTCGATTCGTGAAAAGGCTCAAGAAAAAGTATTCTCTGAACTGGGTCGCTGGCGCAAGCTGAAAGAAAAAAATCCGGATCTGGTGATTGGCGTGGGTGGTTGTGTGGCTTCGCAAGAAGGTGACAACATTCAAAAACGTGCACCGTATGTCGACATGGTTTTTGGTCCGCAAACCTTGCACCGTTTGCCGCAAATGCTGGATCAGCATAGCGACCAAATTGAGAAACCCAAAAAAGATAAAATCAAGCTGGTGGATATTTCTTTCCCTGACATCGAAAAATTCGACTTTTTGCCTGAACCGCGTGTTGAAGGTCACAAAGCTTTTGTTTCGATTATGGAAGGCTGTTCAAAATACTGTTCTTTCTGCGTGGTGCCTTATACCCGTGGTGAGGAAGTTTCGCGTCCTTTAGATGACGTGCTGGCTGAAATTGCAGGGTTGGCTGAAAAAGGTGTACGTGAAATTTCACTACTGGGTCAAAACGTGAATGGCTACCGTGGTGAAACTTTCGAAGGCAATATCTGTACCTTTGCGAATTTACTGCGTTTAGTCGCTGAAATCCCGGGCATTGGTCGTTTGCGTTATACCACTTCACATCCGCTTGAATTTAATGATGACCTGATTCAATGCTACCGTGACTTGCCGCAAATGGTTTCACATCTGCATTTGCCAGTGCAAAGTGGTTCCAACGATGTATTGAAAGCCATGAAGCGCAACCACACCATCGACGTCTATATCGAGAAGATTAAAAAGTTACGTGCAGTCCGCCCTGATATGCATTTATCAAGTGACTTTATTATTGGTTTCCCGGGTGAAACGGATGAACACTTCGAAGAGACGTATCAATTCATTCAAGATCTGGATTTTGACCATTCATATAGTTTTATCTATTCCAAACGTCCAGGTACGCCAGCATCTGAATTACCAGACAGCACGCCGGAAGGTGTGAAAAAAGAACGTCTTGGCAAAGTCCAAAAATGGATCAAGCGCTCAAGCATTGATAAAACAGATGCCATGTTGGGAACCATTCAACGCGTCTTGATTGAAAACATTTCTGACAAGGATCCAAACCTGCTGGTGGGTACTGCCGATAACACCCGTTATGTGTCTTTTATTGGCGATCCCGCTTGGGTTGGGCGTTTTGCAGAAATTGAGATTACTGAAATTAAAACTTTAAATTTTGTTTACGGTGAACTCTTGAATCTTGAGCCTGACGTGGCGTAATGTAAGGTGATCAGTTAGACCATTTTATAAGGAATTCTCTTGACTGCAGCGATTCGACGTACAGTAAATTTTCCTGGTGTTTCAATGGAGCGTTTAAAAGGCATGCTGGGTGCTTATAACGGTCACTTGAAACAAATCGAACAACGTTTAGATGTCAAAATTTCCCATCGAGGTGATGCCTTTTACATCGATGGGGATATCGATGCAGTAGAGAGAGCCGAAAGCCTCTTGATGCGTCTGCATGAAGAAACTGAAATTTCCCAGCAAATTAGTGCTGACACTTTACATCTGATGATTCAAGGTAGTCAGACGGATCGTGAATTACAGATTGATCCAGATCAGGAACATACAGGTTTGGATGATGTCTGGCTACAAACCCGTAAAGGTCGGATTAACCCGCGTGGCGCGAACCAAAAACGCTATGTACAACGTATTTTGCAAAGCGATATTTCATTTGGTATTGGTCCTGCAGGTACAGGTAAAACGTACCTTGCTGTGGCAGCCGCAGTCGATATGCTGGAACGCAATGAAATCCAGCGTATTCTGCTGGTTCGTCCTGCGGTTGAAGCCGGTGAAAAACTGGGTTTCCTGCCGGGTGATTTAAGCCAGAAAATTGATCCGTATTTGCGTCCGCTTTACGATGCCTTGTATGAAATGCTCGGCTTTGAAAAAGTCGCCAAACTGATTGAACGTCAGGTGATTGAAGTTGCGCCCCTCGCCTATATGCGTGGCCGTACCCTCAATCATTCTTTCGTGATTTTAGATGAAGCGCAAAACACCACGCCTGAACAGATGAAAATGTTCCTGACCCGTTTAGGTTTTGGTTCACGTGCGGTGATTACCGGTGACATTACCCAGGTCGATCTGCCGCGTGGCCACCAATCTGGCCTGGCGCATTGTTTACGTGTGCTTGAACCAATTGCTGAAATTCATATCACCCGTTTCCATTCCCGTGACGTGGTTCGTCATCAGTTGGTACAAAAAATTGTCGAAGCCTATGAGGGATGGGACAGTGAACAACACCGTCTTAGTGCTGAAGCACGTGCAGAACGCAAAGCGCGTCAGGAAGCCATGATTGCTGAAAATGATGCAGCTGCCGATGCCCAGGACTAAGATTATTTAAGGATTCATTTTGAAACTTAGTCTCTCGCTCCAACAAGACTTTCAAGCTCCCGAGCTTGTGCTGAAACGTGCTTATATCAAGAAAGTGATTGAAACAGCACTTCGTTATATCGATGTCAATCAAGACTGCGAAATCGGGATTGCCTGTGTCGATAATGATGAAAGTCATAAATTGAATCTGGAATATCGCCAAAAAGACAAACCGACCAATGTATTGTCTTTCCCAAGTGATATTCCAGAAGAAGTTTTACCTATGCTTGATGCATGGCCGATGGGTGATTTGGTGATTTGTATTCCTGTGGTTTTGCAAGAAGCGATTGATCAAAGCAAAACCCCGATTGAGCATTTCACCCATATGCTGGTTCATGGTGTATTGCACTTAATGGGCTATGACCATGAAACTTCCGAAGCCGACGCTGAAGAAATGGAAGCTTTGGAAATTAAAATTTTGGCGAAGTTGGGATTTGAAAACCCTTATACCGAGCAAGACTGAAATTCATGCAATAAAAAAGCGGGCTTAGGCTCGCTTTTTTTATTTCCTTAAAATGTTTTCTCCCTTTGGGATGAGGAATATATTCCACAAGAGGATGAGGGTGAATCTCATAAATTTTTCATCCTTCTTACCCCAATACCCTTCTAAAAACATAGAAAAATTTTCTTTTTTATTCATACCTTTTTAAACCATATTCACTGTTCTTTGCTTGCAAAAGAAACATCCTATCCCTTATAAAAGAACAGACTCAATAAAATAAAAACTATTCAAAATGAAATACATTGTTATTTTTAAAGCAAAAATAAATATCCTTGATGATGAATACTCCAAAACAGCCCAAATATTACGTGAAAAAGCACTGACACAATTCAATTGCCAAAAATTTGAAGCGATCACTGAAAATGACTTTGAGATTGCAATGTCATATTGGAATACTTTAGAAGATATTCAAACCTGGCATAAAGATGCAGAACATCAAGCTGCTCAGCGTTTAGGCAAACAGAAATGGTATAAAAACTTTAGTGTTGAAATTTGTGAAATTCATAGAAGTTATATGGATATTAATAGTTAGTTCTTTCTCGAGAGATAAAAGGATTTTCTATATAGCTTTCCTCGCTGAGAAGGAGAAATATTGTTCCACAAAAGCGAATTTTATTCTCTTTCCCTCTTGCGTAGCCGTGCTACTCATCTCCCATAGGGAAAGGGTGTATTCTTTGTGAAATTAAAACCATTACTCTCTTCCCTATAGGATGAGGGCAAATCCAATAAAATTGAATGAGGGGGCTAGTTGACGAAACTCGAATTTATTTATATTGAATCATAATTTTCCTCTCTTTAAAAAAGGGAGGTGAGAAGGAATTTAACGCACCTCAAACTCTGCTTCAGCCGGGTCAAAACGCCAGGTACGTACAATACGAAGCTCAGAAATATCTTTCATGCTTTGGTCAAAGCCGCCAAATGGAGCAGCTTTACGCACTGAAGTTTTCGCGGCTTCATCCAATAAGGCATGACCCGAACTTTCAATCAGGCGAATGGCGCGAATCCCGCCATTTTTATTCAGAATCACCATTAAACGGACTTCCCCAGCCAAGTGTTGAACTTTTGCAGCATCGGGATAATAACGGTTGCCGTAAAATTCAACTTTTTGACGGAATTTTTCCAAATAGGCTGCTGAAATATCCTGCTTGGCTTGGATGCCATCTACCGTTTTAATTTTCTGCTGACGGCTAAAGTTTTGCTGACGTTGTAAATATTGTGCTTCTAGACTTGCCACCATCGCGGCTTTGGCTTGGAACTGGCTATTCAGCGCTTCCATGGCTTTTTTACGCTGATTCTGTTCGGCTTCCTTTTTCCAGCTTAAGGTCGTCATTAAGACTTTTTCTTCAAAGCTCAGTTCACGCTTTTGCTGTAACCGCTCTAAACTTTCTTGCTGTTGCTCTCCTGCACTCTGCTCAAGCATCGGTGCGGGCATGTCACTTGACATGCGATGTGCTTCACGAAAGGTTCCTGAACCTTGCTGATCTGCCTGTGCAAGGAAATCGGTATTTTCAACTTTGTCTTTGCTCGGGCGTAAAGTCACCGCAATTTCTTTCACTGCAGCATCACTTTCCGCCGGCATTGCAAATTGCAGGGTCAAAATCATTAAATGTAGAACGGCAGCTAAAATAACTGCACTTGTGAAAATAGGATCTTTCCACCATGCATGCATAAAAGGTGCAAAACTGATTTTCTTAAGCATCACATTAAACCGACAAAATGCCTGGTCCCCAAACTGCATAAAACAGTATAAAATAAACACAGTCTTCACTTTTGAATAAAAAACGAGAATTCAATCAACAAGCGAACTGTAGACAATTAAAATCATGAAAATGGTGCAATTAATTTTGCTAAACTGCAAGATTGAATAGTTGTATTTTTAATACTTTTCGACAAAATCGATCATCTCTCGAAGCCTAAGAAGATTCACTTGCTAGGATGCCCCATATGCAAACGCTAATATCCAATATCTCGAAACGTATACGTCAAGTGTACCAAAAAGCCGAGGGATTTATTGAAGATGAGCGTGAATTTCCATTATCTCAAGTTTTTCTGAATGCAACCTTTCAGCGTTTTGTTACTGACAATGTCTCCATGTTGAAAGATTTGCATGCCGACCTGCATGATGACTGGCTACGATTATATGCCACGCTGGATGTGAAGGGTCTGTACATTACCCTGTCAGTCGACTTGAAACTGGTACAGATGGAACTGAATAAAGACATCCAGCTGATTGTGTTTGAACAGATTAGCGATACCCAAGTCATTGAAGCAAAATTCAAGAATATCTTCCAAAAACTTGCGGTAAAATTTGCTTTATTTTTCTACCAAAAAGTTTTAAATCAAGATCCTTTGGGCATGATTCTGGAAAAGCTCAATGTTATTAAGGTCAAAGATGATTTATTGCATTTAGACCTCAACCGCTGGCTGGGTAAAAAGCGTTCCATCATCGACACTTTAGCTAAAGTCCATGTTAATCATGCAGTTTTACGTGAAGCTGAATTGGTGGTGATCGGCAATGTGAACTTGACCGCGCTGTTTAGAAAAATGGCAGAAGAACCGGTGGATGACTGGGATATAGCAGATATTTCTGAAACACAAGTCAGCCCGCTTAAGCAAAAATAAGTTGAATTGTTTTTCATGATTAATATCTGTATTTTTAGCTAAAAAAACTACACAAAGATACAGATTGGATAAAATTTCGAATTTTATCTTCATAATCAAAGCGCATAATAGCAACCAAGCAAAAAATAATGCACTTTATTCAAACTTCATAGGAACACTTTACTTATGGCTCACAATGTATTGAAAACAATCGCGTTAGCATCGGGTGTAAGCACTACACTGTTGTTTGCTGGTTTCTCAAGCCAAGCATTTGCCATGAGTCCATTCCAGGCAAGTTATCAATTTAGCTATAACGGCAAGAATATGGGCTCGGCAACACGTACTTTAAGCAAGTCGGGGAATAACTGGACCTATGTTTTTGCTGCCAAAGCCGGCGCTATGGCATCTGCCACCGAAACCAGCCGTTTCAGTTTAAATGGCAGCCAAATCATGTCGAACAGCTTTAGCCGTAACAGCAAAATTTTGGTGCACAACAACACCATGAGCATCAACTTTAATCCGGGTGCCAAAACCATTCATACCAAGAAAGATGACAAAGCACGTTCTTTTGCCTGGAAATCGGGTGTTCTGGATGAGCTCAATGCTGAACTGCAACTTCGTGAAGACTTAAAAGCTTCGGGCTTAAAATCAAGTTATGCCATTGCCGATGCCAAAGAAGTTGAATCACGTCGCTTTGTCAAACAGGGTTCAGAGAAAGTTAAAACCTCTTATGGCACCTTTGACACCATTAAAGTGGTGATGAAACATGACAAACCAAACCGTGACACGATTTTCTGGTTAGCGCCTAAACTCGACTATGCTCCGGTGAAAGTTTCTCACCAAGACGGCAAAACATCGTACGGTTTGCTGTTAACAGGCTATAAAGGTTCAACGAATTAATCGATTTGATCAATTTCGCTTGCATTTTTTGAGAGCCTTTTTAAAATACGCTTTTGCTTGAAAAAGCATCTGCCCTTAGAGGAATTCTCCCGTGCACGCACTAGAACAGAAAATCTTAAGTGAAGGTATCGTTCTATCTGATCAAGTTCTGAAAGTTGATGCTTTCTTGAATCATCAAATTGACCCTGTATTGATGCAGCAAATTGGTAAAGAATTTGCTGCCCGTTTTAAAGATGCAGGGATCACCAAGATTATCACCATCGAAGCTTCTGGTATTGCTCCAGCAGTAATGGCAGGTTTAGAACTTGGCGTGCCTGTAATCTTTGCACGTAAATATCAATCTTTAACTTTAAAAGATGATTTATATCGCTCTAAAGTTTTCTCTTTCACTAAACAGATTGAAAGTACCATTGCCATTTCAAACAAGCACATTAGCTCTAGCGATAAAGCCCTAGTAATTGATGACTTCTTGGCAAATGGTCAAGCTGCTTTAGGTCTTGCTGATTTAATTCATCAGGCAAACGCTGAAGTTGTGGGTATTGGTATTGTGATTGAAAAATCTTTCCAGCCCGGCCGCCAATTGTTACTTGATAAAGGTTACCGTGTTGAATCTTTAGCACGAGTAAAATCTTTGGAAAATGGCACTGTTGAATTTGTTCGTGACTGAGTGTCAAATTGATTTTTAAGAAGAGCGCTTAGGCGCTCTTTTTTTATTTAATTATCGCTTATCCCTTTGTTCACCGCTTTCTATCATGTACCAACAGATAACTCTATAGCGTATAAATTTAAGCAAAAACTATTTTTTGAGGTGTTAAAGTTAAATCATCTTTGAGTGATGAAGTGCATTCTTGCGGACGTATTGATAAGTCAAATCTAAAATTGCTGTACTCTTTTTTGTACCATCATCCACATAAAATTTACTTAATAGCGTAGTTTCATATCTGGGATACATCGAACAGTTTAAACCACATTATAAATTTAGTTGATTCGTCTGTTTAGTCATACTCAGCCAATAGTTTTATGCTATTTTATTTTAAAATAAAGGGGTCTAACTATCTGCCAATAGTTAGACCTGAGTTCACCTCGAACACAACTTTATTTAACAGTCACAGTGATGCTACCGCTATTCACAGCACCGATAGCGGTAGTTGTGATGCTGTTGTTAATAGTAGCTTCTGTTCCTTCTGCAATAGCACTGACAGATGCATCAATAGCACCAGCATTATAGGCAATATTCGCTACACTATAATTGCTTAAAGTTTCATTGATTTCCTCACTGAAACTGGTATCAAGTGCTGTACTCAGAGTATCTGAGATATCTGCACTCTCCTCGTACTCTGATACATCTTCTCCACTGGTCACATTATCAGTCAGACTAGTAAGTTCAGTATATTCAGAATCAAGCGTGTCATTTAAGGTGTCCAATGTTACCGTACTCAAGCTACCTTGCTCTATACTAATGCTGCCTGTGTTTGCAGCACCAATAGCTGTAGTTTCAATGGTACCTTCAAGTGAGCTGATTGCCTCAGTTGCGTCTGTTGTTACATCTGCAAGTGCTTCTAAATCGACGCTTGCATCAACATCAGCGGTATTGACTGCAAGATTCAGGGCAGAACCATTTGCAACCTGTTGAGAGATCGAATCCAGGGTAGCTTGTAAACCGGTGTCTACCTCCACATCCGTTTCTTGAGCATATGCCACACCTGTCCCAGACAAGAAGGCGACAGATAAAGCGATTGTTTTGATAGTATTTTTCATAGTTCTTCTTCCTACTCTTGTTTTGAAGTACCTCTCGCTAAGTACTTCTTCTGATCATGGGAGCGAGCCCACTTTCAAATATTTTTAATCACGTTGAGTACTTGACCAGTAATTTTCCACAACCTCTGGATTGACATCCCACAACATTGAACTCTCTTCATCTTCTTTTTCTTTACTGTCTTTTTCTTGAGTATCTTTTTCTTGATTCATCTTTTTTGAAGAAGATGGACGCTGTTTCTTGCTGATATATTTAATCAGCTCCTGTTTGCTCATTTCCGGCTCTGCTTCAGGATTTTGAATCACCTCAGATTCTTTATTCTTAGGTGGCTTGGTATCTTTACTGGGAGAGTTGGTCGACTTATTTTTCTGGTTGGATGAATCTGTTTCATTGGAAACTGATGCCTGAACAGCACGACCTGAATCTGTGCCATTCTGCTTCTGGCTTTTTTTGTATTTATACAGGGCAACAGAACTCCGGGTTAAATTTAAACGGCCAAATTCAGGTGGTATTTCCGTACGGCAACTTTCAAATACTGCGGGTGGAACGACCTGGCTGAGCAATTCAAAGGTGGCCAGATTCAACATTTGGCGCAAGGCAAAATTGGTCGCCTCCCGCTCTCCTTTACCAATCTGAATGTTTAACAGCGTACGGCCGGCAAATCTGCCGGCACTAAGTCCATAATCCTGTGCAGCAATCTGCTTCTGTAGTGATACGTTGCCAACAACTTTACTGCTGCGTGTATCGGTGAGAGATAAATCTAGGCCGACCATAATTCGGGTTTGACTGTAATTCGGGCCGACACCGGCAATCTGCATGTCAAAACCGCCACCCGGAATAAAATCCAGACTATTAATGCTGCCTGTCACATAATAATCAGATGCTTGGATCTGTCTGGGGTCACGGATCCCCCACTTGGCTTCGCTTTCGATAATACGCGGATCACGCCGGTTCATTAGGCTAACCCCTGCCTGAAACAGGGCAGACTGCACCATGTCTCCCGCACCTTGGGTTACCATTTTCCCGCTACCGCCATTGGTGACTACGTCTTTGCCCGTTTGATCCAGAATCGCACCAACAGAAAAACTGACATCACTACGCAATTGCCCTTTTAAGCAGGACAAAGCCATATCAAAAGGAGTAAAAATATCGGTAATCGGTGGTCCCTGCACCAAATTGACCGGCTTCTTGTTTGAAGGTGCTAAGCCTGTACATCCCGTCAGAAAATAGCTAAACAGGACGCCCATACTCACACAAGACAGGCTTCTTCTGGTTAAGGAGAAATTCAGCATAGCGACTCTCCAGACTGAGTGCTGAGATTAGGACATCGCGGAGTATTTTGATTGGTATTGGAATTTACAGGTGCTTCATTCAGTAATTCACTGGAAATGTCTACACCATTATTTGAACCGTCAATATTGATATTATTGGTCGGGGTATTCACCGTACCGATAGAACTGGTCGAGGTGCTATAATAAGTGGTTTTATTTTTTCCCAACCCGGAATAGTAATCAGACTCCCTGAGTTCGATCAGATTTGCTTGGACTAAATTTTCATTAGAACGGTTACTTGATGCTTTCCAGCGCTGACTCCACTCATCAGATGTCGCATAAGCCTGGCTCAGAAAACATAAACAAAATAAACCAACATGAATCGCTGATATTTTCATAATCTTCAATATCCTTTGATCTAGGATGTTTATTGTTTAACTTATCTAATAAATATTAAATCACATAAAAAAAATAAAATGCGAAACATATCACTATTTTCTAATTTTTCATTTACGGTAAGAAAAACATGTCATTGTTTTAAAGATTAATTTTTTATTTATTTTTTATTTTTTAATTGTAAGAAATCATTATATAAAAAAATTTAAATTTTAAAATTCACATTAATTATTTAATTAAATTAATATATTTTTTATATCAAAAATAATGAAAATTTGGGTAAAGAAAAATTAGACTTATCTGAGCGCTACAGTTTTATAAAGCTGTTAACTCTGACTTTATTCAAACTGTTTTTTAAATACGACTCACGTCCCACTTTATTAAAAATACAATTAACCAATCATAATCGAGATTAATTCTCAAGAAATTTCACCCCAAATGTAGTTTTTTGGAGCCTTACAACGATTTCTAATCAACATATCAACTCTAGGGATATAGCTTTAGTGCTTGATGGCTTGATTGGCAAAGGGTTAAGCAGCCACTTTAGTGGTTACTGATTTAATGCATCGTATAAAAGCTAAAGTCGCAGGTATGCGGATTAGAACTGAAAATCTTTCCAGTCAGATCGCCGCTTGTGACTTGATCAAGATTAGGAGATGTAATCTTTAGCGCAAGCAACCTCTTTAAAAAAAACTGTACGGTTGCCTTTTTGTTCATGACTGAATTTGAACAAGAACCCTTAGATATTTTTTTATTTAAATATTTGATAATTTTTTTATTTTTATTTAAACATCTTAGTTATTTTAAATAATTTATTAGAGATATTTTAATCACCAATAAATCAAGAGGATTAAAAAGTTAATTTGAATTTTTAACTCATTAACTACCACAAAGTTTCTTCTAGTAAAATTAAGTAGCACAATGTTAATAGAGTTAAACCAGAATAAAATTTTAATTATTAGATTACATACTTCTATAAATAAGCTTTAATATTATTTTTACATTAATAAAAGTAGAAACACATAATTCATTCCTTTTTAAATTTACTCCTTCTATCTTGATCAGGTGGTTTATTCAACACGCTTAGCTAAATAAAAATAGGAAGATATCACTATGGCTACTCAAGATAATGAAAATGATACTTCAAATCGTGGATTTGCAAGTATGGATCCAGATAAGCAACGTGAAATAGCGAGTAGAGGGGGACATGCCGCGCATGAAAGTGGTCATGCCCATGAGTTTTCATCAGAAGAAGCACGTGCAGCGGGTCAAGCTGCTCATAGAAGTGGAAACGCACATGAATTTACTTCAGAAGAAGCGCGTAGAGCTGGTGCACGTAGCCATATAAATGATAATTCAGGTGGTCGCAGCCGTTATGATGACGATGATGACCGCGGCCGTTCAAGTAGTCGGGGCCGTAGCAGTCGTGATGACGACGATGATCGTGGCCGTTCAGGTGGTCGAGGCCGTGGCCGTGATGATGACGATGACCGGGGCCACAGTCGCAGCCGTTATGATGACAATGATGACCGCGGCCGTTCAAGTAGTCGGGGCCGTAGCAGTCGTGATGATGATGACGATGATCGTGGCCGTTCAGGTGGTCGAGGCCGGGGCCGTGATGATGACGATGACCGGGGCCGTTCAGGTGGTCGAGGCCGTAGCCGTGATGACGATGATGACCGTGGCCGTAGTCGCAGCCGTTATGATGATGACGATGATCATGGCCGTTCAGGCGGTCGAGGCCGTAGCCGTGATGATGACGATCGTGGCCGTAGTCGCAGCCGTTATGATGACGATGATGACCGTGGCCGCAGTCGCAGCCGTTATGATGACGATGATGACCGGGGCCGTTCAGGTGGCCGAGGCCGTAGCCGTGATGACGACGATGATCGTGGCCGCAGTCGCAGCCGTTATGATGACGATGATGACCGGGGCCGTTCAGGTGGCCGAGGCCGTAGCCGTGATGACGACGACGATCGTGGCCGCAGTCGCAGCCGTTATGATGACGATGATGACCGGGGCCGTTCAGGTGGTCGAGGCCGTAGCCGTGATGACGACGATGATCGTGGCCGTAGTCGCAGCCGTTATGATGACGATGATGACCGTGGCCGTTCAGGTGGTCGAGGCCGGAGCCGTGATGACGACGACGATCGTGGCCGTTCAGGTGGTCGAGGTAATAACAATGACAGAAAAAGAGATGAATATGGCCGCTTTGTTTCAGGATAAGTATTCTTTAGCTTATTAATAACCCCTTACTTTTATTTGAATTAAAATTTCCTTCACCGATTATTTTGATTTGAATGAGAGTAAGGATTTATTTTTAAGTTATTTATATTTAAAAGCACCTTAACCAAGCAAGATAAATATTATTCTTATAAATAAATTTTATTGATAAATACATCAGGTCATTTTATTTATTTTAAGAATATTAATATAAGCGCACTTTAAAACCTGCACTTTTTATTGACTTTTTTATTTTAAAAATATATTAACCATATTAATGGTGGAATTTTATTTTTTATTCCCTTACTCAAACATTGAAATGGTTTGTTTACAACTCAGATAAACTTCTATGACTTTCATTCAGATAGAATCAAGTTGGTACGAAATGTTCCTGACATGGTGTGTTAGAACATACATACTATTATTGTAAATTATAACGACCCATTATCTTTTTAAAGTCATAATCGACTTTTTTCAAGATAACTAAAAGATAAATAGTTGATGGAAAAATCTATGCAATGTCCTAAATGCGGATCTTCGGAAGTTGAAAAACGAGATCACGAGAAAAACATCAAGACAATAAGCGGAATTCTTCTTACTTCCGCGGGTGCAACAGCAGGAACAGTGGGAGGGGCCGCAACTGGCGCATCAACTGGGGCGGCCATTGGTGCAGTTGCCGGACCATTAGGCGTGATTTTCGGTGGAACTGTAGGAACTTTTGTGGGAGCCATTGCCGTTGGCGTCACGGGCGGTATTTTGGGTAATATCTTTGGCAAAAAAGCGGGTGTAATTATCGATAAAAATGTATTCTTGGATTACAAATGTCTAAAGTGCAATCATCGATTTAAAGAAAAAGTATAACCCTTCAACTGTTAAATTTTTGCTGTAATTAAAAGACCACTCTAAAATGAATGGTCTTTTTTTGTATGTATAGAGATTCACAAATCTGCTCTGGATGAGTGAACTGTTTTCACTTACATCGCTTAAAAATTATGAATTCGTCTGTAATTTTTTAACCACATCACCCAGGCGTTTGCCCTGCTCTTCACACAAAACTTTTTCATCTTGGCTTAAGCCCAAATCATGCCGTGGACCACTAACATGGCTTGCACCATACGGCGTACCACCCGATTTGGTATTGGATAATGCTGGATTGGCATTCGGTAAACCCATAATCATCATGCCATGATGGAACAAGGGCGGCAGCATGGTCAGCAAGGTACTTTCCTGCCCGCCATGCATGGAACCCGATGAAGTAAAGACACAGGCCGGTTTGTGGTGCAAAGCACCATTTAACCAAAGACTGGTGGTCTGATCCCAAAAATACTTCATCTCAGATGCCATATTGCCAAAACGGGTTGGAGAACCTAAAGCCAAGCCTGCACAATTCGCCAAATCATCCAGAGTACAATAAATATCCCCTTCGGCAGGAATACTCGGTTCTGCTTGCTTAACCACTGTTGATAAATTTGGAACAGTGCGAATTTTTACCGCCATACCCGTAGATTCAATCCCGTTGGCAATTAGATAGGCCATTTCTTTGGTTGAACCATATTTGCTGTAATATAAAACAAGGACATAAGGCTGCATAATTTTTATTAACAAAGCTAAAAAAGAAAACTATACGGTATTTTTCCCATTTTTTGGTTAAGCTTGGTGATGAAAATTCATAAAGATGATTAAAAAAAATTGAGACTTTATAGCTATGTTAGAAAAGTATTTAAAAAAGCTGCCTTTTTATAATGAGACTTGGTTTCAATTTGTTTTATTTGTCATAAGACGTTTTGAAGCCGATCGTTGCCGGGAACAGGCAGGCTCATTGACCTATACCACGCTCTTTGCAGTGGTTCCCATGCTGACCGTTTTCCTGGTCATCATTTCTTCCATTAAAGCGCTTGAGCCGGCAAGGCAACAATTACAGCAACTGATTTATAGTAATTTCTTACCCCGCACCACGATTGCTTTTGATAAAGCCCTGAATGCCTTTACCGATAAATCCAGCAACCTGACCATCATCGGGATTATATTTTTATTCATCACCACAGTAATGATGCTGACCAGTATCGAAACTGTATTTAACCGGATTTGGCGAGTCCGGGAAACGCGTGGTGGCATTATTGGATTCATGCGTTATTGGACCATTATTTCCCTCGGTCCAATTGTATTGGGTAGTGCCTTTGTTATTTCATCCGCTGTGGCCTCTTTAAATGTGCTAAGCAATAATTTCGCTGGCTATGAATTGGATGGCGAATTTATTTTTTGGTGTATTTCCTTTGCCCTGACCATTCTGGGTTTTTTCATTTTAAATTGGACCATTCCCAACCGTAGTGTTCCTATCAAGGCGGCGTTGATCGCTGGTACATTTAGTGCGGTGGTCTTTGAATTATTAAAGAATCTGTTTGGCGTCATCATGTCCAATTTCACCAGTTATGAAATTGTCTATGGTGCTTTTGCCGCCGTGCCAATTTTCCTGTTATGGATTTTCTTGTCCTGGAACATTGTCTTATTAGGGGTTGAAATCAGTTATGCGCTGACGGCTTTTTATTCAGGCAAAGACCACAAGCGTCATCCTGTGATTATGCTGCTGGATTTATTGGAACTGTTTTATAGAAAACAGCAGAAAGGCGAAACTGTCTCTGATGAAGAAGCTTTGGGCGTGTTGGGACGTGAAGAAATTGGGCGCTGGCCTTCTTATGTACTGATGCTCGAAAAACAGAACTTGGTTAAACGTACCGACAATGACGAGTTCGTTCTCGCACGTAATTTGGCTCAAGTCGATTTCTGGAGTTTCTATACCCAGTTACCCTACCCACTTCCACGGCGTCAGGATATGGGCAATGTTCACCCTGACGATGAATGGATGCAAAAACTGGGGCCTGCATTGATTGACGCAGATGACTATCTTTCAGCGAAATTGGCGATTCCCTTATCCAAAATTCTGGAAGAGAAATAAAACTTTATTTCTTTTATTCCGCCAATTCTTGAAAAAGTACACCAAGATAAACATATCGTTCCTTCCTCCCCACAAGAGGAAGGAACATGAATCAGACTTAAATTTCCGCAGTACTTTTCCAGCAAATCATCGCCCCAAAAGTGACCAAGCATGTTCCAATCCAAAAGCTGAGACTGGGGGTGGCATCCAAAATCAGCATGGACATAAAGGAAGATAAAACAGGCATAAAATAGGTAGCGAGAATCAGCAGCTTGATATTGCCAAACTGCAAACTCTGATTCCAGTTGCTGTAGGCAATCCCTACCAGACCACCTGTCACGGCAATCAATAACCACATATTCAGCTGCGGAAAAATAAAGGCCTCATCCATCATAAAATGAATGCACCATAAGCCGACCGCCGTCACCACGAAAAATAACGGCACCGCATTTTGCCCTTGAGCATATTTCTTGGTCAGTACGCTGTAACACGGCCAAAGCAAAGCTCCTAAAAATGCAAAAAAATAGGCACTCGGATTTTGTTGCAGTATGTGCAGAAATTGACGCAGATTCAAAATGTCCGGATTCACCACCAGCAATAATCCCAAGACGGAAACAATAAATCCTAAGACAATCGGCCAACGGTAATTCAGCTGCCTGGCCAGTATTGAAAATACGATGGTTAAGGGCGGCCACAAATAATTGATCATCGCAATAATTAGTACCTGATCATGATTTTGTGACAAGGCTATTGAAACCAGAAATAGAATTTCATATGCCACAAATAAAGCGCCACAACCCCACACATAAGCTTTGGACATGTGCTGAAAACGTGGCAGCCCATTCAACACCAAAATACTCATCGCACTAAAACTATAAATCAGGGCAATGGCTGAAATAGGCGTTAAGGATTCAGTAATCAGTTTAACCACGGCAACCAGACTTGCCCAAATCAAGATGGAGGATAAACCGATACATGTAGCTGAATTGACGGAATTAAACATGCTGTAATTTTCTTTTAATCCAGTCCTGCATACTGACCACTGCTACTCCAAGCATCACAAGCATTGTTCCAACAATAAAATTGAGTTCAATGGTTTCATTTAAAAATAAAATTCCAAACAGCATGCCAAACAACGGCGTTAAAAATGAAAATACCCCTAAGTGACTGGCTAAATAATTGCGTAACAACCAGAACCAGAGCATTAAGCTCATAAATGACATGATCAGGGTATGAAAAACCAGACTGCCAATTGCAATATAAGTCCAATGAATTTGCGCTTGCCCGAGTATAAAAGCCAAAGGAAATAAAAAGATAAACCCACCCACTAACTGGTAAAACAGGGTTTGGGTGGGATGGGCTTCATTCAATTTACTTAAGCGCAATGAAATGGTGGTCATTGCCCACATGAGGCCAGCCAATAATGCCAGAAAGTCACCCCACAAAACTTGACTCAAACCTTGATCAAGCTGCTTTTCTCGCCCCATAAAAGTCATCACAATTCCAGCAAAAGCAATTATTATTCCAGACCATTGAAGTCGCGACAATCTTTCAGAAGGCAATTTCCAGTGCAGGCCCAATGCCACAAAAATAGGCGCCGTATACAGTAAAACCACGGTATGTGAAGCTGAAGTAAACTCTAGCGCCTGTGCAATGAATACAAATTCAGCCGAAAATAAAAAAGCCAGCCAAATCCCCGGCACTAAATAAGCTTTTGAATAAAGATGAGTATTGGGTTGCAGCTGCAGCAGAGGAAGTACCAATAATGCTGACAGTCCGCAACGAATTGCAATTTGCATAATCGGAGCAATATCAGCCGCAGCCAGTTTAAGTACGACCTGTTGCAATCCCCAAACAATGCACAAAATCACCATCAAACCCGATGCACGTGCATCTAATCCTTTCCTCTCGCCCACAATCCTGACTCGTCTGAAAAACTCGGCTCACTATAGACCTGTCGTATTTAAAATATATACTTCAAAACAGACAAAAGATCTTCTTATTCAGGCATTCCAAGCGCGTATGAAAAAAAGGCCACTGCATGAACAGTCCTTAGCAACACTCATCAGCAATGACGAGATTACGGCGCCATTATGGATTCAGTTTCGCCATGCGCCAGCACAATCCATTTATCCTGCACACGGGCATGCTTGGGGTGAATTTATTTATGCCTTTAATGGGGTCATGGAAATTAATATTGATCAGATTGATTATATTACTCCTCCCCCTTATGGCATCTGGTTGCCGCCACACTTAAAACATAGTGGTTTGAATCGCACTGATGTTTCACACGGTACGCTTTATATTCATGAAAGTTTATGTGAGCAATTGCCCAAACAGGCCGGGATTCTCCTGAACTCTCCTTTGGTCTGTGCCTTAATGCAGCATCTCAAGCAATACCCACAAGATAAGGACCACCCTGAGCACTTGCGTTTGCTGCATGTTTTGCTGGATCAGTTGCATCATGCCCCGCTGGTCGGCAGTTATCTACCGCATTCCGAGCATCCAGCCTTAAAGCAAATTCTGGATTATTTACATCAGCACCCTTCGGATCACAGTACTTTGCAACAACTCGCGCAAGGCATGAACATGACCGAGCGAACTTTAGCGCGTTATAGCCAAAAAGAATTAGGAATGTCGTTAAACGAATGGCGACAACGCTTAAAAGTGATGAAAGCCATGTCCATGTTAGAACAAGGAAAAACGGTTGAAAGTATTGCCCTGGATTTAGGTTATGCCAATGCCTCAGCATTTATTAATATGTTTAAGCGCTGGATGCACTCTACCCCGGATCAATTCCGCAAACTTTACAACTCGGTATCTGAATAAATAAAAAACCTAAACCATTGAAAATATTATTTTATTTAACACATCAGAAGCTATCACAAGAACTAGGTGCCAAGAGTGAAAAAAGACCGCCTAAGCAGTCTTTTTCTTGATTCGAGGCTTAAGCCTGAACAAAGGTTTTCCAGACAAAGTCCTGGCTTTGACCTTGTAATGTCATGGTCAGTTGATCCCCTGCTTTTAATGCAGCTACCCCTGCAGGTGTACCGGTCATCACCACATCACCCGGTTCTAAAGTAAACACTTGGCTGATGTCAGCAAGTAAAGTCGCAATATCAAAAATCAGTAAAGCGGTATCGCCTTTTTGACGCAGCTCATCATTAATATGCAAAGTGTAATGCACATCTTTCCAGTCTTTAACTTCTGAAAGCTCGACCCAGTCTGCCAACACACACGAACCATCATAGGCTTTGGCACGTTCCCAAGGCTGACCTTTCTTTTTCAAGTCATCTTGTAAATCTCGCAGGGTCAAGTCCAGACCTAAAGTCACCGCGCCCACCGCTTTTAAAGCCTTGGCTGGGTCAGTTTCTGCCTTTAAAGTATGGTCTATACGCAAGCTGAGTTCACATTCATAGTGGCAATTGCCCCACGCCGGATTCCATGAAATGCCTTGTTCCAAACTCGCCAGACTGCTTGGCGGCTTAATGAATAAAACTGGACGATCAGGAATGGCATTTCCCAATTCTTTGGCATGGTCTGCATAGCTACGACCGACACAGACAATTTTAGATGGACGTGTACTCATGATCTTCCCTTTTTATTTCACTTTACGGTATTTCACTTTTACTGTATTCAAGGCTTACTTTCTGAATGTATTTTCAAATACGGTTTGATCCGCAGACTGCTCAAAAGCGCGTTTCGGTACAATAATGACGGTACGATTTTTCAATTCAATCATATAAGTCAGCTTGCCTACAGCAAAGTTTTGCACTTCGTTATAGTTAAAAATCTGCTTACGGCCATTGGCATAAATTTCTGCATAATCTTGAAATAATTCGATGCCCTGTTCACTTTTGCCAAACTGGTATTTCACAAATTGACGTTTAAACATCATCGGTAAAAACCAGTAACGCATAACCAATTGCAAGATTAAAAAGAAAGCTCCAAGCGCAACATAATAGCGGCCTACGCCATTAAAGCCGAGGTAAAAACCCCAGACAATAATCCCGATACTCACCAGTGGGGTAATAAAGCGGGTTAATTGTTTTTTACCAAAAGTCGCAAGGGCAAAACCATCTTGTGATTCTTCCAGGTTTAAGGAATAACGTAGCGCTAGCGCCGGCTTGGTCTCTGACATGATTGATCATCAAATTATTACAACAATTGCGCTAGATATTACACCAGATTCGCGCTTTTCCTTATTGTTTTTGCCGGCCTAAATTACATAAGTTCGCTTCACAATTGCTGAAAAATTGATTAAAACTTCAATACACCCTCATAAAAAGCATAAACAGGATGTGATATGCAAAACAATAACCACAGATACAGCCTCTTGATTCTGTGCTGCCTGATTGGCACGCAAGTTTCGGCGAAAATCATTCCATGGAAAGAACAGATTCCCAGCAGCTTAAGTGTATTTCAAGGCAAAGCTCAACCATTGGCAGATTTGACCGCAAACCGTATTTTAATTTATGCCCATCCTGTGCAATCCATTACTTTACCAACCTTTAAAAATCCGCAAAGTATGACAGGCAAGTTTTATACCGGTGCCGTAGTTGTACCGAGCAACAGCCAAAATGTGGCGCGGCTTTTAAGTAACTATAGCGGCTACAATGGACTATTTCCTGTGTTGAAATCTGCAAAGGTCTTGGAGCAACAAGGCGCGATTACCCAGATGAAATATCAGGTCCATATTCCCACGCCTATTCCCATCTTAAACTTTAAAGAAAATGTGGTGATGCAGCATCATTTAACGGCCAATAGCATTTCCACCATTGTGCTGGATGCACCCATTCCTTACGGCGCGGGCAAAATTGAGTGGTTTGATTTAGGCAGCAATAAAACCTTAATTACCCTTACCCAATGGGGCGATTTGAACCACCCCAAAGGCTTTTTATTTAGTACCATTTTAAATGCCATTCCAGAGGCCAAACTCGGCATTCCTTCTGGTACCAACGCTTTTTTATTAGAAGCCTTGCAACAACACTTTAAAACAGCGACCTATCAAACCTTAAAAGCCGGAGCGTTACCTGAAACCCACTTAAGCTTAAGCCAGGTTCAAAAAATTGCAGCGCTGAGCCAACAATCCCAAGAACCGGTTTCTTTTATTTTGCCATCCAATAAAGTACCGTATCGGCATGGTTTGGAAAGCTTGCGTTTTAGTAGTAGCTATCAGTATTTTGCCAAAAGCCCGCAACAGTTACAGCATTGGCTCAGTGCTCCTGCTTATCAGGAACTTTTTCCACGCCAGATTAAAGGCATCGAAATTAAAAAAATTGATCCCAATACTTTCGATGCCGACTATAAAGTTTCAGTTGGATTGGGCGTGATCAATATTCCATTTGATTTTAAGCTGCGTTTTGACTATCCCAACAGTCTGGAAAATCAGTTTGATGCTGTCGGTGGTGACTTGCAATTTGTGAAAGGCGGAATGCAGCTGATTCCTCAAGGCACCGGCACGCTCTTAAATGTCACCAGTGCCATGAAAATTCACGACAAAGCGCCATTTCTGCTGCGGGCAATGCGCAGCATGCCTTATCACGACATGTTGCCGGCCTTGGGTGGCAATACCGTATTGGCATTAAAGATTAAGCAGAAGATGAAATAATGTTTTAATATTTTTAATTATTTCAATTCTATAAAGTTCAGGCACAAAAAAACCGCAATTAAGCGGTTTCTTCCATTTTTACATCTGTCGATGTGATCAAGTTGGTGCGCTCAGAGAGATTCGAACTCCCGACCCCTTAGTTCGTAGCCAAGTGCTCTATCCAGCTGAGCTATGAGCGCGACGTCTTGATGTGGTGCATTATACGCGTTTTTAACTGTCTGTTAAGTGCTTTTTAACAAATCCACAATCAAGTGGACAGTTATTGGGCGATATTTGATTTTTCATCTATTTTTTAAGCGAAAAGGTTAATTTAATCCTGCGGTACTGCGTCTACATACTTTAATGCTCATACTGACAGAAAGAATTGAATCATTTATATTCGCCCACCCTACCGGCTTCCATTTCTCCTACCCGCTGGTAATGAGTGAATACCACACCACTTGATGTAACCAAGTGATCCATCAATTCAAAAGCAATGGCCGTTGAACCCTCCGCGAATAAACGCTTACCTGCACCCAGAATAATAGGAAAAGTCATCAGGCAAAGTTCGTCAACCAGATCATGCTGAAAAAATATTTATGCCAAATGGGCGCTGCCATGAACCTTGATCTCACCCCCTTCTGACGGCTTGAGCTTCCTCACCTCATCCACATGGTTCAAAAAGACGGAGTTTTGCCAGTCCGAGTGATTCAAGCTCATGGACAGAACATACTTGGGGACATCATTAATCCCCGTCCACATCTCAACATGCTTTGGCCAGTAACTTCCCAAATCTGAAATGTGTTTTTTCCCAGAAGAATATCGCTGGACTGCATCCATTTTTGCATGATGGTAGCGAGCACCTTATCTGCACCAGCCAAATAAGGGATAACCCAACCACTATTTAAAGTCACCTGATCGATCTTTCTTGGGTGCGCCCGGTGCTTGAATAACCCCATCCAAAGCCATAAATGCCTGAACAATGATTCTTCTTATCTTGTTTTTCTCATCTTATTCTTCTCATCTTACTTTTCTCGGATCTGCCCTTCATTTTGTTTGTTTTATAGCCCAGTATTTATTCTTATTCCTCAGCTTATTTAAATTTTATAAAGTCCAGGCACAAAAAAACCGCAACATGTGCGGTTTCTTCCATTTTTACATCTGTCGATGTGTTCAAGTTGGTGCGCTCAGAGAGATTCGAACTCCCGACCCCTTAGTTCGTAGCCAAGTGCTCTATCCAGCTGAGCTATGAGCGCGTACTTGAGTTGCTTTTCAGCATTCGTTACATTTACGTTTAACTTGATTGGTGCGCTCAGAGAGATTCGAACTCCCGACCCCTTAGTTCGTAGCCAAGTGCTCTATCCAGCTGAGCTATGAGCGCATTTCAAGTTATTCGTGGCGGTGAGAGAGGGATTCGAACCCTCGGTGGGCTTTAAGACCCACGCTCCCTTAGCAGGGGAGTACCTTCAGCCACTCGGCCACCTCACCGTAACGAGCCGCCATAATACAAACTAAACTCTACTTCTTCAAGTCACATTTCAAAAAATTCCGATATTTTTAATCAATCATCTATTTTTTAAACGATTTCCGGCTTTATTGCGCCCCTTTGCCCGCTTTTTTCGACAGTTGCTCGTGTGAAATGTGCGGCTTCCCTGTAAAATTGGAATTGAAAACACAATATTGCAATCATTTTCGTGCAGTATCCTGCTGCATGACTTATGCTAATCCTATCTTCTGACATGAAGCCAAAGACATTATGAAAAATTGGGTCGATCCTGAAGCCAAGGCTGAAGCCGAACGTTATGACAATCCTATTCCAAGCCGTATTCTCATTTCAGAAACGATTGAAAAATTACAAGCACCACAATCTCATGCAGATTTAGTGGAATACTTTAATATTGCAGATGAAAGAAGTATAGAAGCACTCAGCCATCGTTTAAGTGCCATGGTACGTGATGGCCAGCTGATGAAAGATGGATTCAAGTTCCTGCTTGCCACCAGCCAGCCGACTCATGAAGCAACGGTATACATCAACTCGAAAGGTTTAGGCACTGCCAACATTTCCGGTCATGATGATATTTTATTGCCTGAACGTGAACTGCGTCTGGTCTTTAATGGTGACCGCGTTAAAGTGCGTCAGACTTCGGTTGACCGTAAAGGTAAACCTTGGGGTTTTATTACTGAAGTTGTACAGCATCGTGTAAAACAGATTATTGGTAAAGTTGCGGTTTATGACAACGAATACTTTATTCAACCTGCCAATCCAAATGCACATCAGCCAATTACCCTAGAAAAAGAACTGATTGAGCATGCCCAAGTCAAAGTTGGTGATTCGGTTCGTGTTGCCATTGATGACTACCCGACCCGTGAAGAGTTGCCTACAGGACACATCGTGCAGTCGATGGCGGACAAGGCCGACACTGAAATCATTATTCCGCAAACCATTTTAGAATTTGGCTTGCCATATGAGTTTCCTGAAGAAGTGGTTCGTGAAGCAGAAAGCTTTAAGGAACCGAACGAACAGGATATTCAGGGCCGTGTCGATTTACGTGATTTAGCCTTGGTGACCATTGATGGTGAAGATGCGCGCGACTTTGACGATGCTGTGTATGCAGAAAAACGTCCAGGTGGCGGTTACCGTGTGGTGGTAGCCATTGCCGACGTCAGTCATTACGTGCGTAATGACCATCCTCTGGATGAGGAAGCACAAGAACGTGGCACTTCGGTGTATTTCCCGCACTTTGTTTTGCCGATGTTGCCTGAAGCACTTTCCAATGGTCTGTGCTCGCTCAATCCACACGTAGACCGTCTATGTATGGTGTGTGATTTGACCTTGTCCCGTGCGGGTAAGGTCACCGGCTTCCAGTTCTATCCATCGGTAATGCATTCAAAAGCACGCTTAACCTATACTCAGGTTGCGCAATATTTTGATGGCGAAAGCGATGCGATTCCTGACGACCGCAGTGTGCATAAGTCATTGAATACCCTGTTCCAGCTTTATCAGATTCTCAAAGGTTTACGCTCGCAGCGTCATGCGATGGAATTCGAAACCGTCGAAACCTATATGACTTTTGATGAATTAGGCGGGATTAATGAAATTCTGCCGCGTTCACGCAATGAAGCGCATAAACTGATTGAAGAATGTATGTTGCTGGCCAATGTGGCAGCAGCAGAATATGCCTTAGAAAATGACATTCCAATGTTGTACCGTGTGCATGAGCCACCTGAATTTTCACGTATCCAGAAAGTTCGTGAATATGTGAAATTGCTGGGCTTGCCATTCCCGGAACAGCCGACCCAAAAAGATTACCAGGCGGTGATTGATGCGACCAAAGACCGTATTGATGCGCCAAGTATTCATGCGGTGTTGTTACGTTCAATGATGCAGGCCTATTACGGCGCAAACAACGCCGGGCATTTTGGTTTGGCTTATGATGCCTATACGCACTTCACTTCACCAATTCGTCGTTACCCTGACTTGTTGTTGCACCGTGCCATCAAAGCGCATTTAAAACAAAAGCCTTTTGCGCTTTCAGGTGCCGCTTTAGATGATGCCGGTGAGCATTTCTCTCAAACTGAACGACGTGCGGATGAAGCATCTCGCTCTGTGACCACTTGGTTGAAATGTCACTATATGCAGCAGCATTTAGGTGAAGAATTCGTGGGCATCATCAGTGCAGTTGCTGAATTTGGTTTATTCGTCACCCTCAAAGACCTCTATGTCGATGGCATGATTCACGTCAGCCAATTGGGCGATGACTTCTTTGTTTATGATCAAGCCAGCCAAAGCCTGGTCGGCCAAAGTCGTGGTCAAACCTTTAGTCTGGGCGATGAAGTCAAAATTAAAGTGGCAGCCGTGAATCTGGAAGATCGCAAGATTGACTTTGAACTGTTGCAACAAATGACCCATGCCGGTCGTGTGATTCGTAGCCGAGCACCGCGTGTTGCCAAAACGACAGCGCAAGAAGAGGTGTATAAGCCTCGCGCTAAAGCTGTGGTCAGTGACGATGGTGAACAGCCGATTCGCAAGAAGAAGCCAAAAACCAAGTCAGATTCTTTTGCTAAAAAGTCAGACAAAAAGCCTGCGGCTAAATCTGACCTAAAAGCCAAAGAGAAAGATAAATTGAAGAAAAAGTCTAAGCCGAAAAAGAAAAAGGCCAATGCGAAACCTAAAATAGAGTAGCTTTTAAAAATTAAGCCCTACTTCGGTAGGGCTTTTTTATTGATTAGTGACATTCATAGCTATTTGCTGACTTAAAATAAAGCTAGACCTTGATTTCCTTATGCCTAAGCCCTACATCTACTATTAAGTTTATAAATGATATGGCGTATAGAAATGACTTTAGAAAAGGCGACTTTGCCTGTTCCCCAATTTGATCAAATTCAACTTGCAGATTTAAAACAACAGATTGAACAAGCCATTCAACAAGGACAAAACTTTCTAACAAATTTAACTGAAGTTCCTGACAATATTCAGGCACAACAGGCCGTATTGGATCAAGTCGATACCCTTGAAAATAATATGAGTGAATCTTGGGGGGTGCTGTCACATCTCAATGCGGTGATGAACAATGCAGAAACCCGCGAACTCTATCAATCCCTGCTGCCTGCTTTAAGCGAATACTATACCCAACTGGGTCAACACACGGTGCTGTATCAAACCTATCAACATGTACATGATGCGCCCCAGTTTAATAGCTTGCCTGCAGCACACCAAAGTGCGATTAAACTCGCACTACGTGACTTTAAACTTTCAGGGGTGGCTTTAGAAGGCGAAGCCAAAACACGTTATGCGGAAATTTCTGCACGTTTATCTCAGCTTTCATCCGACTTCTCCAATCATGTGCTTGATGCAACCCAAGCCTACTTCAAACCACTGAGTGAGGAACAACTCAAAGGCTTACCACAAAGCAGCGTCGAGCTATTAAAGCAGTATGGTCAGCAACGTGAACTTGAACAGGCGGTTGCCACTTTAGATATTCCTTCTTATCTTGCGATCATGACCTATGCAGATGACCGTGCCTTACGCGAGGAGTTGTATAAGGCCTACACCACACGTGCCTCAGATCAGTCTGAGCATACAGAATTTGATAACACCAAAGTTATCGAAGAAATTTTAAGCCTGCGTCATGAAATGGCACAATTACTTGGCTTTAAAAACTATGCGGAGCTTTCACTGGCCAGCAAAATGGCGCCTGATGTCGAAACTGTCGATAAATTCCTGGTCGACTTGGCCGAACATGCCCGTGCACCTGCAACGCAAGAAATTGCCGAACTTAAAGCCATTGCATCTCAAGACGGTGTTCAGGAGTTACAACCTTGGGATACAGGCTACTATTCTGAAAAGCTCAAAGTTCAGCAATTCAATTTATCGCAAGAATCATTAAAACCCTACTTCCCTGCACCAAAAATTCTGCAAGGCCTGTTCAGTATTGTGAACCGTCTTTACGGCATCAACATTGTGGAACGTGATGCTCCAGTTTGGCATCCCGATGCACGCTATTTTGAACTGGAAGATCAAGGCAAGGTGGTGGGCGGTTTTTACTTTGACCTGTACGCCCGCAGCGGCAAACGTGGTGGCGCCTGGATGAGCGGCTTCCGTTCACGCATGCAAACCAAAGATGGCTTGCAAAAACCGATTTGCTACATGGTGTGTAACTTCACTCCTGCAGTCGGTGATCAACCTGCCCTGCTGACTCATGATGAAGTAAATACCTTATTCCATGAATTTGGCCATGGCTTGCATCATATGTTGACCGAAGTCGACCATATTGCAGTAGCAGGAACGCACGGCGTCGATTGGGATGCGGTCGAGCTGCCAAGTCAGTTTATGGAATTCTGGACTTGGGATACTGACAGTCTGGATCTGCTCAGTGAACACATCGAAAGTAAACAACATCTTCCTCAAGACTTGCTCAAATCTTTACTTGATGCCCGTTTCTTCCAGTCGGGTATGCAGACCTTGCGTCAAATTGAATTTGCCTTGTTTGACCTGTCGATTCACAAGCACAGCTCCGCTTTAAATGCAGAACAGGTCCAAGCCACCCTGAATGATATCCGTCAAAAATATGCGGTCGCACCAACGGCAAGTTATAACCGTTTTCAGCATAGTTTTAGCCATATTTTTGCCGGTGGCTATGCTGCGGGTTATTACTCGTATAAATGGGCGGAAGTTTTGGCCAGTGATGCCTTTGATCGTTTCGAACAGGAAGGAATTTTTAATGTTCAGACCGGAAAAGAATTTCGTCAATTTATTCTAGCAGTTGGCGGAAAAGATACAGCACTTGATGCGTTTATCAATTTCCGCGGACGCGAGCCAAAAATAGATGCTTTATTACGTCATCAAGGTTGGACGAACCCCTCTAAAAACGCTTAAACTAGGCATCTTAGATTGATCAGAAGGTAAGTAGGATGGCTATTAAACGTCGTTTCATTGCAGGTGCAAAATGTCCTAAATGTGAAGCGCTAGATAGAGTTGTCATGCTTAGCTCTGGCGAAGATGAATGGATTGAATGTGTCGAGTGCGGTTATACAGAAAACCGCCCGACGCATATTGATGAACCACAAATGCCGGAAGTACCGGATGAAGTTGGCGTCATTCAATTCAAACCTCGTCAGCCAAAATAAAAACAGGTTCAACACATGACGTTAGATCAAAGAAATAGCCCAAAACTTTTATTGGGCATTACTGGGGGCTTGGTTGTAATCATTATGCTTTTTTTGGCATATCAATGGTTTTTTGCGACCTCAAATGAAGTACTTCCTGAACATGAAGCAACAAGCTTAAATATGCCGGCAAAACCTTCGGCTTCTGCTGAAGTCAAACCGGCTGAACCCGAAGTTACGACAGATGAAAAAACCCTTCAATTGGTCGATGAAAAAATTCTAAAGGCAGCTGTTCCAGAGAATGAATCATTAGCCAAAGAAGAAGTGGCTAAACTTGCAGATATTCAAACGCAATTGAAGGATCAGGAAACCCTGCTAAAAGCACAACATGCAGATGCCGACGACTTAGTTGCACTAAAAGAAGAGCAAATTAAATTACTCGAAGCTCAACTGGCCCAAAAACACTAATTTTATTATTGAGGATTCAGCTAAAATATCAGCAAATATTCTAGCTGACTTTTTTCATGCCTCTAGTTACAAGCAATCGCAACTTATTTAAAGCGCTTGCTTTACTTACCTGCTCTGCTTTTCTGTTTTCCTTGATGGGTGTCTGTATTCGTTATGCATCGCATACGGTCGACAATCCCACTATTGTCTTTTTCCGCAATTTTGTCGGTTTATTCATTTTCCTTCCGCTCATTTTTAAGCAAGGGACAAGATTTTTTAAAACTGAAAAAATCTGGATGCATACTTGGCGTGCAGTCATTGGACTAATTGCGATGTATGGCTTCTTCTATGCCATTGCACATTTAAAGCTGTCTAATGCTATGGTATTTACTTATTCCTCCCCGATTTTTATTCCGTTGATTGCCTGGCTATTCCTCAAAGAAAAAATCACCAAATCCATGTTTCTTGCTGCAGCGATTGGTTTAATCGGTGTGATATTTTTCGCCAAGCCGGATGCAGGCATGTTTAATCAAATGTCGGTGATTGGGCTGGGTGCAAGCTTTTTGGCCGCCATGGCATTTGTCACTGTTCGAGCATTGACCAGTACCGAGTCGCCTGAAAAAATCGTGTTCTATTTCTGCTTGATCGGCACACTTATTTCCATGGTGCCGATGTTTTGGCTATGGCGACCTTACTCATGGACTGAACTCGGTTTCCTGATTTGTGCCGGCTTACTGGCGAATATCAGCCAAATCTTCATGTCGAATGCCTATAAACTTGCACCAGCAGCACAGATTGGACCGGTGAATTATATTGCGATTATCTTTGCCGGTATCTGGGGTTTCATGTTCTGGCGAGAAATGCCGGATCAATACAGTTTGATGGGTTTTGCACTGATTCTTACAGCGATTGTGCTGTGTAGCCCTTTAGTACAAAAACGCTCAGCACAATAAGTAAAAATAACCTGCCATCAAAAAAGCACCCGAAGGTGCTTTTTTGTTATCGCTTAAAAATTATTGATACCAGCCGAACAGCTTAAACACATAGGGAAGATAAGCGATGATCAACATGGCAGGTAGCATCACGATCATGGGTAAAATCCAGCGTTCATAGCGATAGTAGAAGGATAGATGACGAACTTCTGCATCCGCTTCGGCTACCTCGGCATCGCCAATAGACTGCCGGGCCAGAAGATGGTTGAGCGCTACAGGCGGTGTAACATAGCCAAGCTCAAAACCAATCAGGGTAATCATCCAGAAATGTACAGGATGAATACCGTATTGATAGGCCACCGGAGCCACCGTAGCAGAAATCAGAATGACTGCGCCAAATGGGTCCATAATCATGCCCACGAAGACCATCAGCCCGACAATCAAAGTAATCACCAGAATAGTGCTGCTGATATCCGTCGGGAAAGCCTCCATGACTTGCATACGCTCAAGTAAACCACCTACGCTAACGGAAAGCGCCATTAAGATTACCAAAGCACCAATATGCCCCACTGTTTCACTGGTAGAAATATGCAGCGATTTCCAGAATCCGACCTCCCGCAAACTTTCTCCGTAAGTAGAACGTTTTACCCCATGGTCTACTGCCAGTTCTTTGCTCTGCTGCGTATTATGCTCTGCTTCACGGTATTCAGCATTTGCTGCCGCACCCGAAGTCGCCAATGCAGGCGTTGATCCCGAATTTAGTTGGGCAGTCAGGGTTTCATCCCAATGTCCCACGGGTGGTAAAGGTGCAGGTTCGTGGCGTAACTTGTCAAAAAGCACAACCAGTAACAGAATGACTGGCATCATGACAGGTGCAGTAAATTCATTCAGATCGGTTGATAATGCGTATTTGTAGAACAACCAGATCAGGATAAAAATCACCACATAAGGAATAATGGCAACAAAAGCACGGGCAGATTGAGGTGCCGCCACACCAGGTGCTGCAATACGGAATTTAGTCTCGGCCAGGAACAGCGAAATGACCAGAAATAACGTTGAAGTGATTAGAAATACATATACACCATACTGATACAGCAAGTCGGTCGTGACTTCCTTGTTCAGAGAAGCAACCACTACAATCAATAGACATGGACGTAACACCACCCCCAGAGAACCGGACATCGCTGTTGCTGCCAGTGCAAACTGACGGCGCCCACCCGCATTCCAGACTTCCTTATAGATAATCGCACCTGCTGCGATCACAAAAATTCCCGACGCTCCGGTATAGGCTGTTGGCAATGCAGCTGCCACCAGGATCAACCAAGTCAAGGTTTCAGGTGCCAGATTCCATGGACGCAAGATATTCAGGAACATATCCACGACACGGGTCTGTTTCAGCAACATACCGGCCCAGATAAACAATGCCAGATTCAGGAAAATGCTCGAAAATTCTACCAACTGACCGAGGTAAATCCCTTGACCCATAGGGTAATCCATCAAGAAGGTAAAATTAATCCCGGTAATGATGGCCATATAACCATAGAGCGGCACACTCAAAAAGGCCATCCCAAAGCTACCGCCCTGTTGTGTCGGTTTGGGCTGCTTGAATATTTGATACAGGCTGATCAAGGTCAACGTACTGAACAGAATCATCCACAACCAGTAAATATACTTCATGTCTCCGATCGGGACGCCAGAATTCAGCATCGACATATATTGGCTATAAGATGAAAATGCCAAGAAAGCATTAGCGACCAGCATTACTATGGAATAAACTTTAAAGTCGATACGCGTTGAAGGACTACGCAAACCGATATGGTGGGTTTTCAACGTCGTACTGATCGCTGCGAATACCACCATGATGACCAGTAACAAGGCACGGTTTTCAGTACCGAACTTGAATACGCCAAAGAAAGATGTTTCAAAAGTACGATATGCGCGAATACTCGGATGAGCCTGAGTATGGGCAACCGCTTTATCATAAAACTGGTAAGACTCTTCACAAACCTGTTGAGCCTGTAATATCGCAGCACGAACATCAGCCTCTGAACGTACACCGAAAAAATCAGCATATTCATCGGCTGCATCGGCTTTCATCTGCTGCTGGACCTTGTTATCCACATTGACATTACGTTCACAGGTTGGAGAGCTCGGCTCAGCACGTAGAAATGAATATTGCATGCCAGTGGCCGGATCACCATACAGACGTTCACCCATGCGTAACAACTGACCATGAATCATCTCACCAGTACCGATGATGAGTGTTAGCAAAAGCAATAATAGAATGACAAAAGTCGAAATCCACTCTGTCCATATATAACGTAACAGACCTAATCCTGATCTATTATTTTCATCATTTTGCATGTGCATTCCTATTTTTTATTTTGGTCATTGCAACAGGTTCAGCAATACCCATTTTCCTTTTTTGAATAGAAAATATCCTTTCTCTATTCAATCTCTTTATTGTTATGAACAAATTTGCATCAATTCTGTATTAATGAAAATGACAATATGCATTTTCTTTTATGTTTTAAATGTCAATTTCATTCCCATTCAAAGAAATAATCCCATAATATATAGAACATTGCGATAACGACTCCGCCAATTACCCCTAATAAATGTGCTTCCACCAACACCGGACTGCCAATGAGTTCAGCTGTCCCTACACTGCCAATGGTATTTTCCCAAATCAATTTGGCCAGAATAAGTAACAGGACAAATGCCGCGAAATTACGCTCTTTCTTATATAACAAATGTACGCATGCAACTGTGACATAAGCACCATGCAAGACCCCAGACAAGCCTGCATAGGCTTCAATATCAGGAAAGAAATAGTAAAAACAGAGACTAATAAACAATGGAAGCAAAACAAGCAAAGCAGCAAAGTGCCAGACTTTAACCCGGGGAAAAATAAAAGGTAAACAGGCAAAAGCCAGCATGTTCAGCGCATAATGGATCCATCCTACATGTACCCAATGTCCGCTCCAGAGACGCCAAAATTCTTGAAATAAGCCTGCTTGCCAATAAATAAATGAATCTACAAAAACTTGAAGGCATGCCGAAAAAGACACCACAATTGCAATAAAAACAATTTTCCGCATGAGAAATTGGTCTTTCATTGGCATGCCCTCTATTTTAAAAATGACTGATCAAAGATTAAAATCATCCATTCAGGCCAATTAAAATGCTCTTTTAACTGGACTCAACTTAAGATTGAGCAGTGACATCTTCATTAAATAAATCATCGAGTTCTGCGGTATTCTCTTGATCATCCCAGAAGCGCTGCATACCATCATCGCTGGTACGGATACCGGTATGTTCTGTCCAATAACGGTCTGAAATACCCTGCACCATATTCTGCGACATACTATCGACCAGCTTAAACTGTGGATTTACAGGTTTTTCTTCTGAACGTGAAGCCGCAAATGTTTTTAGTGCATCACGAATTTTGGCATCATCACCACTGGCTTGCGCAGCAACGGCATACAGGGCATGTGACAGACGCACCCCTTTTTGCTCACCTAATTGCACCGATTCTTTTAAGGTCTGATAAGGATCAGGTTTTCCATCTCCCGCACCCGGCAATAGCGTCCAAATCACAGCACGGGCTGCATTTGGTGCACCCCAGAATTTGGCATTGTCTAAACAGGTCATGCCACGTTCAACCACTGCCGCAATGTCTTTTGGCACATTGATTGCGCCGCCAGAATTGATGTCATTGGTCATGGCTTGCAAGCCGCTAATCATCCCCATCAAATAGACGGTTTGATCCAGATCACTTTTCATTTTCGGGCAACCTTCGCCCAGTTTCTTGTTATATTTTGCTGCCCAACGATTTTCAAGCAGCTGGTAACCTGCATATTGACGCTGTGCAGCAATCGCCGCCCAGCGTTTTTGTTCTATACGGGCATCTTGGGCTTCTGAAACTTGACCCGCTTTAGAGGCACGTAGATAACGCAACTCTGATTCGAGCGCCTGATTTTCAGCACAAATTCCAGATGAAGCATATAAAAGAACGGCAATACGTGTTGGATCTGCACCCATATCCTTGGTTGACATAATGGCCGGGGTTAATGCATTCCCCGAATTACACGCCATATCAGCATCATCCATCGCTAAAATAGGCGGTACAATATGTTTCTCACTAAAACCCAGTGCGACATTGGCGCCTGTTTTAACCACTTGAGAACAACCTGATAATAAAGAACTTGCAACTGCAATAACTGCCATACCCTGGCATATTTTTTGGACTCTCGACATTTTCCTGTCCTCTATAATTGTGTTTATGTCCATAGCAACTAAACATATCAGATGCGAAATCTGAATAAAAGAGTATTTACTCTAATCAGATCAGCTACTTTGCCATGAAATAAAGTCTGGAAAATTGACTGGATTGAATGAAATTATAATTTTTGGGCAAAAAAAAGTAGCACTGCGACGGTTCGGCACATGCTACTTATCAAGAGGTTAAAGCCTAACGGCTTTCATGTTGTGCAAATTGATCCTTCAGCACCGTTCCTAGTCGTCCAATAACAATTGCCAAAACAATCGCTACTACCAGAAACATCCAAGTTGGAATCATCATCATGTTTCCTCATTTGCTGTTGGTAGATTTAATGTACATTTAGCGTAAATAATTAACGGGATAAATTGTCTGACAATTGCAATATTTCATCATTTTGTATTCACCCTGTCTTACAAAGATCAATTTTAAATATTTAAATTATTGATTAATAATACTTTAATTAACTATTCAAATATAGGATTGTCTAACAATCATATCAGTTTTGCCAGTTTCTTTAAGGCTTTCCACTGCTGTAGTGGCAGTTGATCGATCCAGATCAGTAGTGGTTTTTCCTGAAAATGCTGGAAATAAACCACAATATAAAGTTGATGATCAATAATATGACTGATAGAAACACGTTTGATGGACGAGGATTTTGTACTTGAAAGTGACCATTCTCGGGCATCAAGATGCTCAAAACACATCGGTTGAGGTACTTTCAAACCATAAACATAGGCAATCACGCCCAACAGAACTACAATCAACCACAACCACGGCTGTAAAAGTTGCTGCAAAAGCACAATCATCAGGGTAAAAATAATCAACTGAAACACAAAGGCCAAACGGCTGCGTTTCAGCTGAAAAGACCGGTTAGCCATGGACGTAATGTTTCAGCTTAACAATTAGATCTTTCATTTCAGGACGTGGCGGTTCAGATACTTCCATAAACCAATCGAGTAAATCTGGATCTTCTTGTGCCACCAACTCTGCAAACACTTGTTTTTCCGCCGCATCAGCATTCAAATAATAATTTTTTACGTAGGGATCAAAGTACACATCTATTTCTTTTAGACCGCGACGGGCACGATAAATTACTTTGCGTTCTTCCAAGCTCATTTCTTCACTCATAGCATTCCCCAATAGTCTCAAATTTTTGCTAGTTTACCCTATCATTGCCGCATGTTTCGAGCCATTTCCTGCAATTGACCAAATTCATCATTTGCTCCAAATATTTGAGCATTCAGCACATTGTCGCGTGCTGATGGATCTTTTACTTTCTATACAACAATAACTCTGAAAATGGACAGAATAAAAATGCAATCAGCTGCAATTCGCCCCATAGCCAATATGCTAGCGCGTAATCTATTTACAGCAGAGCATGAGGCATTTCGTGAAACCGTGCGCAAGTTTTATGAAAAAGAAGTGGTCCCCAATATAGAAAAATATGAGCAGCAACAGCATGTTGACCGTGAGTTATGGAACAAAGCCGGTGCAGTGGGACTGCTCTGCGCAACCATGCCAGAACAGTATGGTGGTTCGGGTGTAAACCGGCTATACAGCATGATTTTGATTGAGGAACAGGCCTATGCAATGGATTCATCCACCGGCTTTTCTCTGCACTCGGATATTGTTGCTAACTACCTCAATAATTTTGGTAATGAACAACAAAAACAGCAATGGTTACCGAAAATGGCAACCGGGGAAGTCGTTACCGCAATTGCCATGACTGAACCCGGCACAGGATCAGACCTGCAAGCAGTACGAACGACTGCCGTTTTGGATGGTGACGACTATGTGATTAATGGCTCGAAAATCTTTATTACCAATGGTTATTTATGCGATATGGTCATTGTGGTCTGCAAAACTGGCAGTGGCGATAAGGGTTCTGCCAATTTATCCTTACTCATGGTTGAAGCAGATCGGGCAGGTTTTAACAAAGGCAAACCACTGGATAAGATTGGCATGAAAGGACAAGATACCTGTGAATTATTTTTTGACAATGTTCGGGTACCTAAAGAAAATTTGCTTGGTATCCAAGGCATGGGTTTTATGATGCTGATGAAAGAATTGGCTTGGGAACGCATGCTGGTTGCCATCATCTGTCAGGCCGGTGCAGAAGCCGCTTTCGCTCATACCGTGCAATATACCAAAAAGCGCCGAGCCTTTGGCAAACCGATCAGCGCTTTTCAAAATACCCGTTTTAAACTTGCCGAATTACGTACCGAAATAGATTTCTGTCGTGCTTATTTAGACCGCTGTATGGAATTACAGCTTGAAGAAAAACTTGGCATTGATGCTGCTGCTGCTGCGAAATACAAAATTTCCGAAATGTTCTCTAAAGTTGTCGATGAATGCCTGCAATTGCATGGTGGTTATGGTTATATGATGGAATACCCGATTGCGCGCGCCTATATCGATAACCGTGCCAACCGGATCTATGCAGGCACCAATGAAATCATGAAAGAGTTAATTTCGCGATCTCTCTAAATAAATTAAAATAAGTAAATTAAAAAAGGAGCCTAAAGCTCCTTTTTATCTAGAATTGGAATTAAGAAACTAATTTAGGCTTGGACGAAACTTGAGTATTGCGCTTTTGAAATTTCAGTACACTATCTTCAAATCTGGCATTTTTTAATGTTTTACGATCAGCCAGATAATTATTGGTTACATTCCAAGGCGCATGTTTACCTTGTTTCGGCATGACATCCGCTGCACGTGCAATATAACCTGAAGATAGACTCCCCATTACGGTATCTTCCATCAATTCAGTCTGATCACCTTGCGCAATCACCTGGTCATAGCCGTTCTTGTCCATATAATTAATCAGACGACAAATATAATCAGCCGCAATATCGACTTTAAGTGTCCAGGACGCGTTGATATAACCAATGATCATTGCCATATTCGGCACATCGCTGACCATAATCCCCTGATACAACATATGTTTAGAGGTATCCATAGGTTTTCCGTCAATGGTCGCTTTAATACCGCCTAAAATTTGAATCTGCAAACCTGTCGCCGAAACAATAATGTCTGCATCCAAATGCTGGCCTGATTTCAGCTGAATACCGGTTTCAGTAAACTTCTCAATTTGATCCGTTTCTACACTCGCCTTGCCTGAGCGTAAAATCTTGAATAAGTCCCCATCAGGTACGACACACAGGCGTTGATCCCATGGATTATAAGAAGGTGTAAAGTGCTTCATATCCACTTTACCCTTGAGCTGCATCTCAATGGATTTGAGTAACAGTTTACGTAGCAATTTCGGCTGTTTTTGGGCAAGCGCATAAATCCCACGTTGCATCCCGATATTACGTGCACGCGTCAGCTTGTAAGCAAGCGCTTCAGGCAAGACCTTACGCATTTTGTCATACACAAAATCAATCGATGGAACAGAAGCGATATAAGTTGGGGAACGTTGCAGCATGGTGACATGTGCTGCTCCGCCTTTTGCCATTGCAGGCACCAGGGTAATGGCGGTTGCACCACTGCCAATAATCACCACTTTTTTATCTTTATAGTCGAAGTTTTCTGGCCAATGTTGCGGGTGAATGAGCTGACCTTTAAATGCGGTTTGGTTTGGAAAATCTGGTTGGAAACCTTGGTCATAATTGTAATAACCGGTACAGCCTAGTACAAAATTAGCAATCCAGGTCTGTTGTTTTTGATTTGCATCTTCAATCTGCACCATCCACTTACTGATAGAAGAATCATAATTAGCAGACACTACCCGATGCTTGAAATGAATTTTATTTTTTAAGTTATATTCATCAACAACTTCTGATAAATAACCTTTAATGGATGCCCCATCTGCAAGAACATTGGCTTTTTGCCACGGTTTAAAATTAAAACCAAAAGTCGACATATCAGAGTCTGAACGAATTCCGGGATATTTAAATAAATCCCAAGTTCCACCAAAACTTTCACGACGTTCAATAATATCAAATTGACGTTGCGGACAATTCTTTGAAAGGTGTGCAGCCAGACCAATACCTGAAATACCTGCGCCCACAATCAAAATATCAATGTGCTTTTCCATGTTCTTTTTATAACCTTGTTGAACTTTATTTTATTAAACCATAAATCTGACAATACACAATGTCAAGTTTAAATAAATCTGACAAAAAATATATCAGTTCAGGACAAAATCCAAAATTGTCCATCAATAAAAATCATCAGGCATAAAAAAAGACCGGTGAAACACCGGTCTTTTTCCGAACAACTGAAGTTCTTTTTGCGAAATTATTTAACTTCGCGATCTACTAGCTCAACGTAAGCCATCGGTGCAGCATCACCTGCACGGAAGCCCGCTTTAAGAACACGTAGATAGCCGCCGTTACGTTCTTTATAACGAGGGCCAAGAACTGTAAATAATTTACCTACAGTTGCAGCTGAACGAGTACGAGCAAACGCCAAACGACGGTTTGCTACAGAATCGACTTTAGCTAAAGTGATTAAAGGCTCAGCAACACGACGTAATTCTTTTGCTTTAGGAACAGTAGTTTTAATTAACTCATGTTCGAACAAAGAATTAGCCATGTTTTGGAACATCGCTTTACGATGACTGCTTGTACGGCCTAATTTCACACCACTATTACGATGACGCATGGTGATAGTCCTACTTAATTAACGGCTACGATAAGCAAAGCGATCGTCCATGCGGAGGCTAGCCGGTGGCCAGTTCTCTAAACGCATGCCCAATTGCAAGCCTTTCGATGCCAGAACATCTTTGATTTCAGTTAACGATTTTTTACCTAAGTTAGGAGTTTTTAACAACTCAACTTCAGTACGTTGAACCAAATCACCGATGTAGTAAATATTTTCTGCTTTCAAACAGTTAGCAGAACGAACAGTAAGCTCTAGATCATCTACTGGACGAAGCAAGATTGGATCCACTTCTTCGCGAGGCTCTTGAGCAACAGGAGCTTGATCTTTCTGAAGATCAACAAAAATTGCAATTTGTTGTTGCAAGATTGTTGCCGCTTTGCGGATCGCTTCTTCTGGATCAACTGTACCATTGGTTTCAAGGTCAATGATCAATTTATCAAGGTCAGTACGTTGTTCTACACGAGCATTTTCAACTGTGTAAGACACGCGCTTGATTGGGCTATAAGAAGCATCTAACTGTAAACGACCCACTGGGCGAGTTTCGCCTTCTGGGAAACGTGAGTCAGAAGTCTCATAACCACGGCCTTGAGAAACTTTCAGGCGCATTTTTAATGAGCCTGAAGCACTTAACGTGCCGATCAAATGCTCAGGGTTTACCACTTCAACATTATGAGGTAAACGAAGATCAGCGGCTGTTACGTCGCCAGGACCTTGTTTTTCTAATGTCAAATATGCTTCGTTTTGATCGAACAGCTTAATCGACAATCCTTTTAGGTTCAGCAAGAGCTCGACGATGTCCTGCTGCAAGCCTTCCAAGGTACTGTACTCGTGCTCAACCCCTTCTATTTCAACTTCAACCACAGCAGCGCCAGGTAAAGAAGAAAGAAGGATACGACGTAAAGCATTACCCAAAGTATGACCAAAGCCACGCTCTAAGGGTTCTAGAATCACTTTTGCCGAGGTCCCGCTAGCCGCTTCGACCTTGATCGCTTGCGGAGTTAGAAACTCATTTGCAGTACGCGTCATTATTGCTACCTCAAGGGATTATTTAGAATACAATTCTACAATCAAGCTTTCATTGATTTCAGCAGGTAAATCAGAACGATCCGGTGCAGCTTTAAACGTACCTTCCAATTTAGAATGGTCAACTTCCATCCAAGAAGGAATACCACGTTGAGTAGCTAACTCGATTGCGCCTTTAATACGCAATTGTTGTTTAGCACCTTCGTGAACTGCAACCACGTCACCCGCTTTAACTTGGATTGAAGCGATGTTAACGCGACGACCATTTAAAGTGATTGAACGGTGAGATACAAGCTGACGAGCTTCTGCACGTGTAGAACCAAAACCCATGCGATAAACGACGTTATCAAGACGGCTTTCGAGCAATTTCAACAAGTTTTCACCTGTTGCGCCTTTAACACGAGCAGCTTCTTTATAGTAATTACTAAATTGACGTTCTAACACACCATACGTACGACGTACTTTTTGTTTTTCACGTAATTGTAGTGAGTACTCAGATTGTTTACTACCACGAGCCCCGCCATGTTGGCCAGGAGCTTTAGCATGTTTTTTAGTTTTTACATCAAACGGTTTAACGCCTGATTTAAGTTGCAGGTCTGTCCCTTCGCGGCGAGAGAGTTTGCATTTTGGACCAATATAACGAGCCATGAATGTTTCTCCTTACACGCGACGTTTTTTAGGTGGACGACAACCGTTGTGCGGGATTGGCGTCACATCGGTAATGCTGTTAATTTTATAACCCACTGCACCTAAAGCACGAACCGCAGATTCACGACCAGGACCAGGACCTTTTACAAGGACGTCCAAGTTTTTCAAACCGTAATCTAAAGCAGCTTTACCAGCAACTTCAGCAGCTACCTGAGCAGCGAACGGTGTTGATTTACGTGATCCACGGAAGCCTTGTCCACCTGAAGTGGCCCAAGCCAATGCATTACCTTGACGATCGGTAATAGTAACAATGGTGTTATTAAAAGAAGCGTGAATGTGTGCAACACCTTCAGAGACGGTACGAGTGACCTTCTTGCGTGTGCGAGTATCTTTAGCCATCTTTTAGCTTCCAGAAATCTTATTTCTTAATAGGTTTGCGCGGACCTTTACGGGTACGTGCGTTAGTTTTGGTGCGTTGTCCACGGACAGGCAAGCTGCGACGATGACGAAGACCACGGTAGCAGCCTAAATCCATTAAACGTTTAATGTTCATGGAAATTTCGCGACGTAAATCACCTTCGGTCGGAACCTTAGTAATTTCTGCACGAATCGCATCAAGCTGAGCATCATCCAATTCACGGATCTTAGTAGTAGTTGGAATACCTACAGCAGCTAAGATGTTCTTAGCAGTGTGGCGACCGATACCAAAGATATACGTGAGGGAGATAACAGCATGCTTGTTATCCGGAATGTTTACACCGGCAATACGAGCCATTCACTTTCTCCAAAAAGGCAGTAGAGATAATCAACCGCCCGACAAAAACCTTGAGGGGCGGATATTAACCCAATTCGCCTACTGAAATCAACAGGTCTTGATTAGATTAACCTTGACGCTGTTTATGACGAGGTTCTGCGCTACAAATTACGCGGATAACCCCATTACGACGGATAACTTTACAGCTACCACAAATTTTTTTAACAGAAGCTTGTACTTTCATGATGAAACCTCAAGTGCGCTTATCCCTTAGGATGAGCAGTCGTTTTTCTCATTAACGTTTGATTATCGTATTGATGCGAGGTGAGATGTGCTTGTAGCTGAGCCATAAAGTCCATCACGACTACCACAACGATCAGCAAAGAGGTACCACCCAAAGAGAATGGAATACCAAATGAGCTCTGTAATACCATCGGCATTAAACAAATCACTGTGATATAAATCGCGCCAATAAAGGTCAAACGATTGAGAATATGATCTAAGTAACGAGCAGTTTGCTCACCTGGACGAATACCAGGCACATAAGCTCCGCTGCGTTTCAAGTTCTCTGACACTTCTTTAGGGCTAAATACTAGCGCAGTGTAGAAGTAACAGAAAAAGATAATTAACGCACCAAAGAGCACCAAATACAACGGCTGTCCAGGCGACAACACGAGCGCCAAATCTTGCAAGCTGCGTTTGATAATTCCTGCACTCGGATCAGCACTCCCCACCCATTGACCTAAGCTCGCAGGGAACAAAAGCAATGAACTGGCGAAAATTGCCGGAATCACACCCGCCATATTAATTTTTAATGGCAAATGTGTCTGCTGTGCAGTAAATACACGACGACCTTGTTGTTTTTGAGCATAATTGACTGGTATACGACGTTGTGCTTTTTCAATAAACACAATCGCTGCTAACACACCAATCGATAACAAGCCAAAAATGACCAAGCCAATAAGACTTGTTTGACCATTATCTACTGATGATAAAGATTGCATAATTAAATTTGGCAATCCCGCAACAATACCCGCAAAGATGATCATGGATATACCATTCCCTACTCCGCGTTCAGTAATTTGCTCACCTAACCACATCAAGAACATGGTACCCGCAACCAGTGAAGTCACAGCAGGAATGTAGAAAGCTAGGCCTCCAGTCAAAGTAATCCCTTGACTAATAAGTCCTGCACACATCCCGATAGACTGCACAAGTGCAAGCAACAATGTACCTTGTCGCGTGTATTGATTTATCTTACGCTTACCTTGTTCGCCTTCTTTCTTTAAAGCTTCCAGCGAAGGAACAACCGTAGACATTAACTGCACAATAATTGAAGCAGAAATGTACGGCATGATCCCTAAAGCAAGAATTGACATCCGCTCTAATGCACCACCTGAAAACATGTTAAACAAACCAAGAATCGTACCCTGGTTTGCATTAAAAAGATTTTCAAGTGCAGCATTATTAATGCCTGGTACTGGAATATGTGCTCCTAGTCGAAAGACCATTAATGCACCAATAAGGAACATCATTCGGCGAATAATTTCACGATATTTCACATGAAACGGCTGCCCTTTCATCATGTTAACATGACCTGAAGAACTAGGAGACATAGACACTAGCGATTACTCCTCGACTTTGCCGCCAGCAGCTTCAACAGCAGCTTTAGCGCCTTTAGTCAATGCAACACCTTGAATAGTGAATGCACGAGTAATATCACCAGAAAGTACGATACGAGCACGAGTCATATCTCTACGTACAACATTCGCTGCTTTCAAAGTTTCAAGTGAAACAATATCACCCTCAACTTTAGCAAGCTCTGATAAACGTACTTCAGCAGTTTTTAAAGCGAGCTGGCTAGTAAAACCGAATTTAGGCAAACGACGATATAACGCAGTTTGACCACCTTCAAATCCTGGACGAGTACCACCGCTCTTACGTGAGTTCTGACCTTTGACACCACGGCCACCAGTCTTACCAACGCCAGAACCGATACCACGGCCTAGACGAAGGTTGTCACGTTTAGCACCTTCTGCAGGTGCAATAGTATTTAAACGCAGAGTCATGGCTTATTCCTCTACACTAACCATATAGTAGACTTGGTTGATCATACCGCGGTTAGAAGGAGTATCAACAACTTCTACTGTATGACCAATACGACGCAGACCTAAACCTTGAAGGCTAAGCTTGTGATTTTTCAAGCGATGCGATGAAGATTTAGTCTGGGTAACTTTAATCGTTTTCATGATTGATTACCCTTGAATTTGTGCTACTGAAAGACCACGTTTCGCAGCGACTTTCTCAGGAGAAGTCATATCACGCAAACCTTTGAAAGTTGCGTTAACTACGTTAGCAGCATTTGTAGAACCATAGCATTTTGTCAATACGTTATGTACGCCAACAGCTTCTAGAACTGCACGCATAGCACCACCAGCAATTACACCAGTACCTTCAGAAGCAGGTTGCATGTAAACGCGGCTTGCACCGTGACGAGCATTAATAGGGTGTTGTACAGTACCATTAACAAGATCAACAGTAATCATGTTACGACGTGCAGCTTCAAGTGCTTTAGAAATAGCAGCTGGAACTTCACGTGCTTTACCACGACCAAAACCTACGCGACCATTACCATCACCCACAACAGTTAATGCTGTGAAAGAGAAGATACGACCACCCTTAACAACTTTGGCTACACGATCAACGGCAACCAGCTTTTCAACAAGACCTTCGTTTTGTTCAACTTTAGCCATGATTAGAACTCCAAGCCGTTTTCACGAGCAGCATCAGCCAAGGCTTTGATACGACCATGATATTTAAAACCAGAACGGTCAAATGCAACTTTTGTTACACCAGCTGCTTTAGCACGTTCTGCGATTAAAGCACCTACTTTTTGAGCTGCTTCAACGTTACCAGTTGTGCCAGCACGTAAAGTAGCATCTAAAGTTGAAGCTTGCGCTAAAACTTTGCCACCATCTGCTGAAATAACTTGAGCATAGATGTGACGCGGAGTGCGGTTTACACACAAGCGAGTCGCACCCAATGCACGGATGTGCAAGCGTGTGCTTTTCGCACGACGCAAACGGGATTGTTTCTTTTCGTTCATAAGAACCTCGCGCCCTATTTCTTCTTAGCTTCTTTACGAAGAACAACTTCATCCGAATAACGAACACCTTTACCTTTATAAGGCTCTGGTTCACGATATGAACGGATATCTGCAGCTACTTGACCCAACATATGTTTGCTTGCTGATTTCAAAACGATTTCAGTAGCAGTTGGAGTTTCAGCAGTTACACCTTCAGGAAGTTTATAATCGATAGGGTGTGAAAAACCTAGGTTAAGATGAACAACATCACCTTTAACCGCAGCTTTATAACCAACACCGATTAGTTGTAACTTACGTTCGAAGCCTTCGTTAACACCTTTAACAAGGTTGTTAAGAACAGCGCGAGCAGTACCAGCTTGCATCCAAGAATCTTTAGATTCTTTAACTGGAGCAATATGAAGCTGACCTTCTTCCTGTTTTAGCTCGACCAGCGCATGCAGGTTGAAAGACAATGTACCTTTATTGCCTTTCACTTCGACCTGCCGGCCGTTCTGAGTAACTGTAACACCGTTAGGCACAGTTACTGGGGCTTTAGCCACACGAGACATGAGGATTCACCTATTAAGAAACAAAAGCAATAACTTCACCACCGATACCAGCAGAACGTGCTGCGCGATCAGTCATGATGCCTTTGCTTGTAGAAACAATTGCAATACCTAAACCTTGCTTAACGCTTGGAAGTGCATCTTTACCGCGATACTGACGTAGACCTGGACGGCTTACGCGTTTCACAGTTTCGATAACTGGTTTGCCTTCAAAATATTTTAACGTAATCGTTAAAGTTGCTTTGCCTTCAGCATCAGCAACTTCTACGTCAGAAATGTAACCCTCTTGTTGAAGAACGTTAGCAATAGCAACCTTCAACTTAGAGTTAGGCATAGAAACAGTTTGTTTCTTCGCCATTTGTGCGTTACGAACACGGGTTAACATGTCGGCAACGGTATCTTGCATACTCATTATAGTCGCTCCTTACCAGCTTGCCTTAACCATGCCCGGTACATCACCTTGCATGACAGTTTCACGTAATTTGTTACGGCTTAAGCCGAACTTACGGAAGTAACCATGAGGACGACCAGTTAAACCACAACGGTTACGAAGACGTACTGGAGACGCATTACGTGGTAATGCCTGAAATTTCATCATCGCTTCGAAACGTTCTTCGTCTGTTGCATTTACATTTGCAATAACAGCTTTTAATTCAGCACGTTTTGCAGCGTATTTAGCAACAGTTTTTTCGCGTTTCAATTCGCGATTAATCATACCTTTCTTAGCCATATCGACCTCTTATTTAAACGGGAAGCCGAATGCACGCAATAGCGCACGGCCTTCGTCATCGGTGCGAGCAGTCGTAGTAACGGTAATATCCATACCACGAATACGATCAATCTTATCAAAATCGATTTCAGGGAACATGATCTGTTCCTTCAAACCCATTGAGTAGTTCCCACGACCGTCAAATGATTTCGCAGAAAAACCACGGAAGTCACGGATACGAGGGATCGCAATAGAGATCAAACGGTCTAAGAATTCGTACATACGTTCGCCGCGTAAAGTAACTTTACAACCGATCGGCCAACCATCACGGATTTTGAAACCAGCGATAGATTTGCGAGCTAAAGTAAGTACTGGTTTTTGACCAGCAATTGCTTGCATATCAGAAAGAGCGCCATCTAACAATTTCTTGTCAGCTGATGCAGCACCAACACCCATGTTGATGGTAATTTTTGTAATGCGTGGAATTTCCATCACATTCTTAACGCCCAATGTTTCTAACAATTGAGCTTTAAGTTCTTCGTTGTAACGTGTTTTAAGTCTGGCCATGGCCTATATCAACCTATTACTTCGCTACCGCCACTGATTCACCATTTGATTTGAATACACGAATTTTCGCGCCTTCAGCATCAAATTGGTAACCAACACGGTCAGCCTTTTGGGTTGTAGCATTAAAAACTGCCACGTTTGAGATATGAAGCGTAGCTTCCTGAGTTACGATGCTGCCTTCAGCGCCAGTAGCTCGGTTCGGCTTTTGATGCTTCTTAACCAAGTTAAGGCCTTCAACCTTAACACGGTCATTTGAAACAGACAGAACAGTTCCCTGTTTGCCTTTTTCTTTACCTGCGATCACAATAATTTGATCGCCTTTTTTAATCTTAGCCATGAGTGCCTCTTATAGAACTTCAGGAGCCAATGAAATGATTTTCATGAACTGTTCAGTACGAAGTTCACGAGTCACTGGTCCGAAAATACGAGTTGCAATCGGCGCTTTGTTGTTGTTCAAAATCACAGCAGCATTGTCATCAAAACGGATGATAGAACCATCCGGACGACGTACACCGAATTTCGTACGTACAACTACAGCATTCATCACGTCGCCTTTTTTAACACGACCGCGAGGAATAGCTTCTTTTACAGTAACTTTAATAATATCGCCAACAGAAGCATAACGACGGTGTGAACCACCTAGTACTTTAATACATTGTACGCGGCGAGCACCACTGTTGTCTGCTACGTCGAGCATACTTTCGGTTTGAATCATTGCCCTACTCCAAAACCGAGCATCACCGGTTACAATTTCGAAAGGCTCAAAGAGTACTCGAAATTAACCGATGATGCAACAAGAACGTCTAATTACTCAGCAGCTGCTTCAATAACTTCCACTAAAGCCCAAGCTTTAGTTTTAGAAATTGGGCGGCTTTCTTTAATGGTTACCAAGTCGCCGGTTTTAGCAACATTGTTCTCATCATGAGCGTGTAATTTAGTTGAACGGCGGATTAATTTGCCATACAACGGGTGTTGAACGCGGCGTTCAATAAGCACAACAATAGACTTGTCCATTTTGTCGCTTACGACCTTGCCGGTTAACGTGCGAACTGTTTGTTCACTCATTGTCCGTTCCCCTGTTTTTCGGTAAGGAGTGTCTTAATACGAGCAATAGTCTTACGAGTAAGCGCAACTTCATGCGATTTACCCAATTGACCAGTTGCTTTAGCCATACGAAGACGGAATTGGTTAAGCTGTTGCTCATCAAGCAAAGCTGTCAACTCTTCTACCGATTTTTCACGTAGATCATTAGTTTTCATTACATCACCGTCTTAGTAACGATAGTGGTTTTAAACGGAAGCTTAGCAGCTGCAAGCGTAAACGCTTCACGTGCCAATTCTTCGCTAACACCATCCATTTCGTACAAGATCTTACCTGGTTTGATTTGGCAAACCCAGTATTCCACAGAACCTTTACCTTTACCCATACGAACTTCTAATGGTTTTTCAGTAATTGGTTTGTCTGGGAAAACACGGATAAAGATCTTACCACCACGTTTTACACGACGGCTAATTGTACGACGCGCAGCTTCAATTTGACGAGCAGTCATTTGACCACGCTCGAGAGATTTAAGTGCGATAGTACCGAAAGATACAGTGCTACCACGATGCGCTAGACCAGTGTTACGGCCTTTTTGTACCTTACGGAACTTAGTACGTTTAGGTTGCAACATGGATTATTCTCCTTTTTCAGCAGAACGATCATTGCGACGACCACGACGCTCTTGACCTTCACCACGACCGCGACCGCGTTTAGCTGGACGTTCTTCAGCAGGAGCAGGGTTCATGACTTGTTTCATGCCACCTAAGATCTCGCCACGGAATACCCAAACTTTAACACCAATCGTACCGTAAGTAGTTTCAGCACGTACAGATGAGTAGTCGATGTCAGCACGAAGTGTATGCAAAGGTACACGACCTTCACGATACCATTCAGTACGGGCAATCTCTGCACCACCTAAACGACCAGAAACCTCAACTTTGATACCTTTAGCACCAGCACGCATAGAGTTCTGAACCGCACGCTTCATAGCACGACGGAACATTACACGTTTTTCTAATTGTGAAGCAATTGCTTCAGCAACTAAACGAGCGTCTAAATCTGGGCGATCGATTTCGTTGATGCTTACTTGCGCAGGAACACCCATAATAGATGTTAATTCGCGTTGTAATTTCTCAATATCTTCGCCTTTTTTACCGATTACGATACCTGGACGAGCAGTGCTAATAGTAATTTTAGCAGCGCCTGTAGGACGTTCGATAAGAATTTTGCTAACCATCGCGTTTTTAAGTTTTTTAGTTAAAAACTCACGAACTTGAAGATCTTTAAGCAAATATTCAGCGTATTGTTTCGGACTCGCATACCAGTTAGCGTTATGACGTTTCACAACACCTAGGCGGATACCGATTGGATGAACCTTCTGACCCATATCAAACCCCTACCTTAACGGTGATGTGACAAGTACGCTTAGTGATACGATCTGCACGGCCTTTAGCACGTGGCATAATACGTTTAAGGCTTACACCTTCATCAACGTAAATCGTAGCAACTTTAAGGTCGTCTACATCTAAACTGTTATTATGTTCAGCGTTTGCAATTGCAGATTCCAACGCTTTTTTCACTAAAACTGCAGCTTTTTTATTGCTGAAGTTCAAGATGTTTAAAGCGTGAGCAATAGATTTGCCACGAATCAAATCTGCAACCAAACGTGCTTTTTGTGCCGAGATAGCGGCACCGCGTAATTTAGCAGTAACTTCCATCATAGCACCTTAACGTTTAGATTTCTTGTCAACACCGTGACCACGATAGGTACGAGTTGGCGCGAATTCACCGAGTTTATGACCAACCATATGTTCAGATACGATTACCGGAACATGGTTACGACCATTATGAACAGAAATTGTTAAACCAACAAAATCTGGGAGTATCATCGAACGACGCGACCAAGTTTTGATCGGCTTACGGTTATTAGCCGCGATAGCCGCTTCAACCTTAGCGAACAAGTGCGCATCGACGAATGGGCCTTTTTTCAGAGAACGAGGCATTGTCAGATTCCTTTACTTGTTACTTAACGCGACGGTCGCGAATGATCATCTTAGTCGTACGCTTGTTGGTACGTGTTTTGTACCCTTTAGCTTTTTGACCCCATGGGCTTACAGGTTGAATACCTTTATTACGCCCTTCACCACCACCATGTGGGTGATCAACTGGGTTCATAGCCATACCACGTACGGTAGGACGAACGCCACGCCAGCGTGAAGCACCCGCTTTACCGAGTGAACGAAGGTTGCTTTCTTGGTTAGAAACTTCACCAAGAACTGCACGGCATTCAACGTGAATTTTACGCATTTCGCCAGAACGTAGACGAACAATTGCGTAAGAACCGTCACGACCCAACAACTGAACAGAAGTACCAGCTGAACGAGCTAATTGCGCGCCTTTACCGATTTTAAGTTCGATGTTGTGAAGAGTAGAACCGATAGGCATGTTACGAAGTGGTAAGCAGTTACCTGGACGGATTGGAGCATCGTTACCAGATTGTACTTTATCACCAGCACGCAAACCTTTAGGAGCGATGATATAACGACGTTCACCATCAGCATACAAAACTAAAGCAATGTGTGCAGTACGGTTAGGATCGTATTCGATACGCTCTACAGTAGCAGGGATACCATCTTTGTTACGTTTGAAGTCAACTAAACGGTAGTGCTGTTTATGACCGCCACCAACGTGACGAGTCGTAATGTGACCGTTATTGTTACGACCACCAGTACGTTTTTTAGCTTCAACCAACGGAGCATAAGGCGCGCCTTTGTGAAGATGGTCGTGAACGACTTTCTCTACAAAGCGACGTCCTGGTGACGTTGGCTTACATTTTTGAATAGGCATAATTCTCGTCCTTATTCCGCTGCGCTTTCAGCGGTATCGCCCAAGTCAGCCATTTCAACATCTTGGCCAGCTTTCAGGGTGACGTATGCTTTTTTAACATCAGAACGACGTCCTAATGTTTTACCAAAGCGTTTAGTCTTACCTTTAGTGATCGTTGTGTTAACTTTAACAACTTGAACACCAAAGAGTTGTTCCACTGCTTTTTTGATTTCAAGTTTAGTTGCGTTAATAGCAACTTTAAAAACTTGAACACCAGCAGCTTCACCTAGAACTTGTGCTTTTTCTGAGAATACAGGTCCTTGTAGGACTTGATAGATACGTTCGTTGTTCATCCGAGTTCTACCTCAATTTTCTTAGCAGCAGCTACAGACATAACAACTTTGTCGAACGCGATCAAGCTAACAGGATCAATTGCAGCAGCATCAACCACATCTACATGCGGAAGGTTACGTGCAGCAAGATATAGATTCTCATCTACAGCATCCGTAACGATTAATGCGCGAACAGCATTTAAGTCGTTAAGTTTAGCAAGCAATTCTTTAGTTTTAGGAGCAGCAACAGCAAACTCTTCAACCAATACCAAGCGATCTTGACGAACAAGTTCAGCTAAGATGCATTGCATAGCACCGCGGTACATTTTACGGTTAACTTTTTGAGACCAATCTTGTGGACGAGCAGCAAAAGTTTTACCACCACCAACCCAGATCGGGCTACGAATAGAACCAGCACGCGCTCGGCCAGTACCTTTTTGACGGAATGGTTTTTTACCACCGCCAGATACATCGCCACGCGACTTTTGAGCTTTAGAACCTTGACGACCACCAGCTAAATAAGCTGTAACAACTTGGTGTACAAGAGCTTCGTTAAACTCACGTCCGAAAGCAACTTCAGACAATTCAACAGCAGAGCCGGAAACAGTATTTAAATTCACAATATTTCCCCTCAGGCCTTGATCGTTGGACGAACGATAACGTCGCCACCAGTTGAACCAGGGATTGCACCTTTAACAACAAGAATTGAACGTTCCATGTCGATAGATACAACTTCAAGACCCTGAACTGTTACGCGATCATCACCTAAGTGACCAGGCATTTTTTTGCCTTTGAACACGCGACCAGGAGTCTGGTTTTGACCTGTAGAACCTACAGCACGGTGAGACAGTGAGTTACCATGTGTAGCGTCTTGAGTACGGAAGTTCCAACGCTTAACACCACCTTGGAAACCTTTACCTTTAGACTGACCAGTTACGTCAATTACTTGACCAACTGTAAACAAGTCAACACCGATAGTACCGCCAACTTCACGACCTTCAAGATCAGCTTCTGTAACGCGGAATTCTTTAACTAGACGACCAGCAGCAACACCCGCTTTAGCGAAGTGGCCTTTCTGAGCGTTAGTTACGCGAGATTCGCGACGTTCACCAGTAGTGATTTGAATTGCTTGATAACCATCAGTTTCAAGCGTTTTGATTTGAGTGATGCGGTTAGGATCAACCTCAATCACCGTAACAGGTACAGAAACACCAGCATCTGTAAAGATACGTGTCATACCGCACTTGCGACCGACTAAACCAATAGCCATGTGCATAAACCTCTAAAAAAGCGGCTTAATTAACTTAGAGTGTTAATTAACCCGAAAGCCTTAACCCAATGCGATCTGAACATCAACACCAGCTGCAAGATCCAATTTCATCAATGCATCAACAGTTTTGTCTGTTGGTTGAACGATATCGATCAAACGCTTGTAAGTGCGGATTTCATACTGGTCACGCGCGTCTTTATTAACGTGCGGTGAAGTTAGAACGTTAAAACGTTCGATGCGTGTAGGCATCGGAATTGGACCACAAACTTGTGCGCCAGTACGTTTTGCTGTTTCTACGATCTCTTGAGCAGATTGATCAATCAGACGATGATCAAAAGACTTCAAACGGATACGGATTCTCTGGTTAGACATACCAGTAAACTCCAAGCCAAAAATATAAAGAATCACCTCTGACGCATCTCACCCTATTGGTAAGTGTCAAAGGCAGTGAAAATCACTAAGGTCATGATCGATGCCACGACTGTCACGATATTAACTACTTTATTCGTAGTTAACCCCTTTTATTAAAGGGCCGCTCATTATAGCTATTGTTTAACGCTTAAGCAAATCTCTTTTCAACTTTTTAGTATCTTTCTTACCGCAGAAATTTGTAACATTGTTTAAAAATAAATCAACGTGCGGTTTTTTGCAAAACGTACTCTATTGCTTGGTTTAATATTTGATTTCCTTGAATAAAATTAGTTTTTGGCGACTTTTTCAATTGTTGTTCAGATTGTACGTACTCTCCTGAAAAATTTATCAGCTCTTCATCATTTTCTAAAAACAGCTTCAATGTTTCTGGGGTGATTTCCGGATGGAACTGGAATCCCAAGACATTTTTTCCAATTTGGTACATCTGATTGCGGCAAACATCATTTTCCGCCAAATGAATCGCGCCTTTGGGAATTTCAAAGGTTTCACTATGCCATTGCATCACATTAAATTGTGCCGGCAATTCAAAGCACGCTTCAGGCACATGATTCACTTTGCGTACCCCCGTCCAGCCCAGTTCCTGTTCTTCATTACGGCGAACTGCTGCACCCAGTGCATTTGCGATAAGCTGACCGCCTAAACACAAACCGATTGCGGGTTTGCCCATCGATAAATAACGTCGCAACCAGCGTTTTTCGACTTTTAACCAAGGATAATTCGCTTCATCGTTCACACTCATCGTCCCACCCATAATAATGAGCAAATCTACATCTTCCACATGCGGTAAAGCTTCAATATCTAAAGGACGGTCTACGGGTAATGCGAAAAACTCCGTCGCACTAATTTTAGCATGGTGCTGTTTTAAAAATTGATAACAACTGCCGAACCCTTCACCAGCAATATGCTGAAAATAATGTACTTTTAAATGCGACTTCATTCGCTCCCACCTATTGTTGTGTTCTGATATAGGTTTAGCAAAAATGAAGCCAACTTTATGTGCAGATTAACGTTTCTATACATTTGGGCATTTATATAGCCTAATCTGCGCGTTTCTCTTAAGCTAAGGCTAATTTTGATACGACTTAGAGCAAAGCCTTGAAAAAAAATCCACAAACAGAACTGATTCATGCACCACGAAAAGCCCCACAATATATTTCTACGGTTCAACCTCCCCTGTTTCGTGCATCGACCATTATTTTTGAGAACACCGATGCACTGTTTAATCGCCATTGGACAGATGACTATGATTATAGTTATGGCACTCACGGCACTCCCACTACTTTCACCTTAGGCGACAGCATTGCCCAGATTGAAGGCGGTGAATATTGCCTGCTGGCACCGAGCGGTCTGTCTGCCATCAACCTGGTGAATTCCTGCTTTTTAGCGCATGGAGATGAAGTTTGGGTTGCAGACAATATCTATGGTCCAAACATGGAACATTTGCGCAATCTGGAAACACGTTACGGCATTAGCGTTAAGGTTTATAACGCAATAGATGTAGACAGTTTCCAGCCCACCGACAAAGCCAAACTGATCTGGTTAGAGGCTGCAGGTTCGGTCACTTTGGAATTTCCCAACTTGGTGGGTCTGGTAAATAAAGCCAAACAGGCCAATGTCTTGACTGCACTGGATAATACCTGGGGTGCAGGCCTTGCCTTTAATGCCTTTGATTTTTCTGAGCAGCATCTAAGTGTCGATCTCACCGTACATGCGCTGACCAAATATCCAAGCGGTGGCGGCGATATCCTGATGGGTTCGGTGGTGACCCGTGATAAAACTCTATATCACAAACTGTTCCGTATGCATGCCATTCAAGGCATCTCCATTTCTGGTGATGATGCTGCACAGGTTCAACGTAGCCTTGCTTCAATGCAAGTACGTTATCAACATCAGTCACAAAGCACTTTAAAACTGCTGGACTGGCTAAAACAGCAAAAGGAATTTATTCAGGTGCTGCATCCTGCCGATGAATCATCTGCTGGTCATGACTATTGGAAAGAGATTTGCACGACCGGTCAAAGTGCCGGCCTGGTCAGTGTGATTTTTAAACCTGAATATACGCTTGCAGACATTCGCAAATTCTGTGATGCCTTAGAGCTGTTTAAGCTGGGTTTTAGCTGGGGTGGTCCTGTCAGCCTGGTCATGCTATACAATTTAAAAGATATGCGCATCCTTGAGCACACTCATTTACAACCCGGATTGTTGGTTCGTTTTTGTATAGGACTAGAACATCCAAACGATTTGATACAAGATATAGAAAACGCGTTAAAACAATTAAATACACCACAACTCGAATAATTTAAGACACAAGAACATAAAACAGGAATAAATATGGGCACACCAATCGTTATTGCCAAGAAGACCTCAAATACACAACAAGAGATTGTTTTACATTCACAGTTTGCCAACCGTCATGGCTTAATTGCAGGCGCAACCGGAACCGGTAAAACAGTCACATTAAAAGTGCTTGCAGAAAACTTTTCCCGAATTGGTGTGCCGGTATTTTTAGCCGATGCCAAAGGCGATGTTTCCAGTCTAGCCAAAGCAGGCTCAAGCAATGCTAAATTTGATGAACGTCTGAAGGTCTTAAATATTGATGCTATTCCTTTTGCTGCATCACCGGTGGTGTTCTGGGATTTATTTGGCCAGCAAGGTCATCCGATCCGGACCACGGTTTCAGAAATAGGACCGCTATTGCTGTCGCAAATGCTTAATCTGAATGACACGCAGGAAGGGGTTCTTTCAGCGGTTTTCCGGATTGCCGATGATCAAGGCTTACTCTTGATTGATTTTAAGGATTTAAAATCAATTATTAGCTATGTGTCTGAACATGCCGCGGAATTTCAGGCTGAATATGGCAATCTTTCTCCGGCGAGTTTAGGCGCCATTCAACGTAATTTATTGGCGCTTGCAGACCAAGGTGGCGATCAGTTTTTTGGTGAACCGAGTTTAAATATTCTAGATTTTATTCAAACGGATAGCCAAGGACGTGGCTACATCAACATATTGGCAGCCGATAAGTTAATGAATACCCCTAAACTGTACGCCACTTTCCTGCTCTGGATGTTATCGGAACTGTTTGAACAATTGCCAGAAGTAGGAGATATGGATCAACCCAAACTGGTGTTCTTCTTTGATGAAGCGCATTTACTGTTTGATAATGCCAGCGCAGCGCTACAGGAAAAAATTGAACAAGTGGTGCGTTTGATTCGCTCTAAAGGGGTTGGAATTTATTTCGTGACTCAAAATCCACTTGACCTGCCTGAAAGTGTACTCGGTCAACTCGGTAACCGCGTCCAGCATGCCTTACGTGCCTTTACACCCAAGGATCAAAAAGCGGTCAAAACGGCAGCAGATACCTTCCGTGCCAACTCTGAATTTAAAGTCGATCAAGCCATTACCGAACTGGGTGTCGGTGAAGCTTTAATTAGCTGTCTGGATGAACAAGGAATTCCACAAATTGTAGAACGTGGCTGGGTGATGCCGCCCTACTCTTCATTTAGTCCGATTAGCCCAGATGAAAGAAAAACACTCATCAATCAAAGTATTGTGGCCGGGGTGTATGAGCAAGCTGTTGACCGTGAAAGCGCTTATGAAATGTTGCAGCAAAAAGTCGCACAGCGTCAGCAACAGGCAGTTGCCGAGGAAACAGCGAAACAGCAAGCTAAACAACAACAAGCCTTAGCCAAACAACAAACCAAAGAGCAAGAAGCATTTGCAAAGCAGCAAGCCCGCGAACAAGAGCGTATTGCTCGTGAACAACAGAAAGAAGCTGAACGCGCATCGAAACAACGTGAAAAAATGACCCAAGACATTGTCGGGACATTTGCGAAAAGTGCGGCACGCAGTTTAGGTGGCAGTACCGGACAGAAAATTGTCCGTGGCTTACTCGGCTCTCTTTTCGGCAGAAAATAGCACTTTAAAAAATAGTACTTTTTAGCCTATCAAGATTTTTAAAATTATGGGATATTCAGATATCCCATAATTATTTTAGGGTTTTTCTAAAAGATGTATTTACAACCGATTCTATAAGATGTATTTTAAATACATCTTATAGCCACAACGCAGATGTTCTAGCCATGACTCCACAACATATTGAACTTGTTAAATCAACTGTCCCTGTCCTTCGTGAAAATGGTGTTGCGCTTACCAGCTATTTTTACAACCGCATGCTGAATAACAATCCAGAATTAAAAAATGTCTTTAACCTAGATCACCAAACTAGCGGTCGTCAGCCGCGTGCCTTGGCTGCTGCAGTATTGGCTTATGCAGAACATATTGAAAACCCGAGTGTACTGGCTAAAGCAATTGAGCACATTACAACCAAACATGTGAGTCTGGATATCCAGCCTGATCATTATGCCATTGTGGGTGACAACCTGTTGCATTCAATTAGCGAAGTGTTAAATGTACCGTTTGAATCTGACCTGATTGCTGCCTGGAAAGAAGCTTATATGCAATTGGCAGGTATCTTGGCTGGGGTAGAAAAACAGAAATATGAAAATCTGGCTGCACAAAATGGTGGTTGGGCTGGATGGCGTGCCTTTGAAGTTGCCGCAGTTGAAGCAACTGACAGCGGTAAACGTTTTGCTTTAAAAGCACAAGATGGTCAGCCAGTGGTTGGTGCTGAAGCAGGAAGCTATATTTCTGTAAAAGTTCAAGTACCTGGACATGATATTCAACAGCCACAACAATTTACTTTTGCTGACGCCCAATCTACAGATCAATTTATTTTTGATGTAAAACCTGAAGTAAATCATACAGAATATTCTGTTGCCAACATCTTGCTTGAAAACTACAAAGCAGGTGATGTGGTTCAGGTTTCTGCACCAGTTAAAGGCTAAACGATTAATAATTAAGTAATTACTTGCTATTGAAAGTTCCTTTCGGGGGACTTTCAAGCTACGCTATCTATATATCTTTCCCTACCTTTTAAAGACTCCATGCAACTCAATAAATTTACTGATTATGCCTTGCGTCTATTGATGTACATCTCCAGACCCAGAGACGCCCCTTACACCATTGCAGAAATTGCACGGGATTTGCATGTCTCTCAAAATCATCTGGTTAAAATTGTCCATTTCATGGGAAAACAGGACTGGATCATTACCACGCGTGGAAAAGGCGGTGGGATTCGCTTAAATGCAGAAACTTTAAATTTAAATCTGGGTCAGATTGTGCGTATCCTGCAAGGCAATAACCAGATTGTGGAATGCAATACTCCACCCTGCGTACTGCGTAGTAACTGTGGCCTTAAAGGCATTTTAGATCAAGCACTTGAACAATTTTATCAATCCTTAGATCACTATCGTTTAGGTGATGTACTCAATCCAGGCAGCTCAAGTAAAGTTGCTACCTCTTCCTCCATTGCGCTGATTAATCTTTAAATCGCCAGCCGAAGTTTTACAGCTTTCAAAATGCAAAGGTCGCTTGCCTAGACGACTTCCTTTATAATGTTTCTTTGTAGATCATTTATTGAAGTTGAGTTATGCACCACAGCAGAGGAAAATCCAAAAACAGTAAGACAGCCAATGCGCCTAAGCAAAAGATCAGCTATGAGAAAAAAGTTGATTCTGCCATTACTGAATATTCCGTGCGTTCACTCAACTGGTTACGCCAAGCCGAATTCTTGATGAGTGCGCCAAAGCTTAATCTGTGTGTAGAAGATACAGGTTATGAAATTGCTTTTGCCGGTCGTTCAAATGCCGGTAAATCCAGTGCCATCAATGCCTTAACCAATCAAAAACAGTTGGCGCGCGCATCGAAAAAGCCGGGTCGTACCCAAATGATCAACTTTTTCAGCTTGGGCAATCCGGATCAGCGTCTGGTCGATTTACCGGGTTATGGTTATGCAGCCGTACCTGAAGCAATGAAACTGGTTTGGCAAAAAGAACTTGAAAATTATTTGATTCATCGCCAAAGCCTGCAAGGTTTGGTTTTGCTGATGGATATTCGCCATCCCCTACAACACTTTGATGTGATGATGCTGGAATGGGCATATTCACGTCATTTATTTGTCCATGTCCTGTTAACTAAATCAGATAAACTCAACCGCGGTCCCGCTTCTAAAGTACTTCAGGAAGTTAAAGCGGCATTGAAAAAAATGAAACTGGACTTCTCCATTCAATTGTTCTCATCAATGAACAAACAAGGTTTGGAAGAACTTGCCAGTGTCATGGGTGGGCGTCTAAATTTCACCTTGGACCAATCAACCAAATTCGATTTGGACAGTATTCCTGAAGCCAGTGCAAGTGATCTGGATGAACCACTCGAATCTTTAGAAGCCGTAGAGGATGAGTGCGAGACCGAAATTGCTGAAGATGCCACCGATGAAAGTAGACAAGCTGACTAATACCGATTGTCTGACAAAAATCATCATCTATTGATATTTGAATGTCCTCTATTGCTAACCACAATTGAGGGCATTTTTTTATACTGATTCTTAAGTCAATGTGGTCTTAATCATAGACAAAATAACCTGATCACAGACAACATAAGGACAGGATGATGAAGCTTTTATCATTATTGAAAAAGTCTAAAATCGGCTCTTCAATTCAGTACCAAATCAAGCCGCGTAAAGTCAAATTTGAATGGCAGCAGACCCCTGTCGACTGGATTCCAAATCAGCCCTTTGTCAGCTATTTTGTCAATGAAATTAATATGATTTTACCCGCCGGCGAATTCTGGTTCTGCCGTCTGTATAACAAAGTCTTGCCACAAATTAGCGATGAAAAACTGAAACAGGATGTCAAAGCCTTTATCCGTCAGGAAGCCATGCATGCACAGGCACATGCTTCAGCCAATAAAGAATATCTCTCGGTGCGCAATATCGATGTAGCCCGCAATCTTAAACTGATGGATTTTCTGTTCGGCAAGTTACTGGCAGACCAGCCGCTCGGTTTAAGCGTACCCAAACCGCTCGAACATCAGTGGGACTTATTTCGTCTCGGCATTATTGCCACAGTTGAGCATATGACCTGCGTGCTGGGAAAATATGTGTTGTATAACCAATATTGGCAACAGCTTGGCGCCGATCCAGCCATGCTCGATCTGGTCAAATGGCACGGTGCAGAAGAAATAGAACACCGTACCGTGGCATTTGATTTATATCGACATCTCGGCGGCGGCTATATTGCGCGTTACTATTTAAGCGTGGTGGTGATTGCAGGTGTACTGGGCTTATGGGTCGATGGCGCAGCACACATTATGAGGCAGGATGAACGCTTTAAATCGGTTCGCCCAAGCGTATTTAAACCGTGGATTTGGCGTGAATGGTATCGCAATTCACAACAGGATAACCGCTTGATGCCCAGTCCACTCTGGCTGGTTTCCCAACAGCTGGGTTATTTAATGCCGTGGTACGATCCGGTGCATGAAGCCAAAACAGAAGATGCACTTGCCTATTTAAATCACTCCCCTGCAGCAAAACGGGCAGTACTAAAAGTCGCTTAAAGCAATCAAACAAATACCCAACAGTAGGGCTTTATGCCCTACTTTTATTTGCACTACAATAAATCCAGATAAGAAAAAAGATAAGGATAAAAGATGAAACCTTATATTTCGGTCATCACGCTTGCCGTCAATGATCTAGAGCAGTCCCTGAAATTTTATTGTGAAGGTTTAGGCTTGCATAGCCGAGGTATTCTGGGTCAAGACTTTGAATTTGGCGCAGTCGCTTTTATAGAGTTGCAATCCGATTTAAAACTTGCCTTATGGCCGCAACAAAGTATTCAGCATGATACAGGTCTGGAAATCAGTCCAATGTGCCCCACTCAAATCACCCTTGGACATAACGTCTATAGCCCACTAGAAGTAGATCAAGTCATGGCTCAAGCAGCGCGTGCAGGAGCTGAAATTATCAAACCTGCACAAGCCACGTTTTACGGTGGATATGCAGGCTATTTTCAAGATCCCAATGGCCATTTATGGGAAGTGGTATGGAATCCGTGCTGGGAAAATGATTAGGTGGTAATTTCATCATCACGGGTATGACGGTCCACCACCACACTAATCATCATGTCGCCTTGCACATTCACCACAGTCCGTACCGTATCCAGTAAACGGTCAATCGGCAATAAAATGGCAATGGCTTCGGCTGGCAGGCCTACCGATTGCAACACCATAATCATGGTCACCATGCCTGCACTTGGAATACCCGGTGCACCAAGCGATGCAATCATTGCGGTCATGCAAACAATCAGCTGCTGGCCAATCGTTAAATCCAGGCCCATCAGGTTGGCAATAAATAAAGCCGCAGCAGCCTCATAGAGCGCCGTTCCATCCATGTTCAGTTGAGTCCCCAATGGAATGACAAAACCTGCTGCAGCCGGACGTACACCCAAATTCTCCTGAGCACATTTCATCGACATTGGCATGGTTGCAGAACTGGAACTGGTGGCAAACGCTGTAATCAGTGCGCTACGCGCCCCTTTAAAAAAGGTGATCGGATCCATCTTGCCGAAAATCCACAGCAATAGTGGTAAAACCACAGCACCGTGAAAAATGGTGGTTCCTGTCACCACAGCAGCAAATTCAACCAGACGACCGAGTACAGAAATATCTTCAGTTGAAATCAGTTTCGCGAGTAAGGCAAAAATACCAATCGGTGCCAGTCGCATCACCCAAATGATCATGAACATCATCATGTCAAAAAACTGCTGGCTGAGCTGACGTACGGTTTTAAACCGCTCGCCGCCATGCACCAAAGCCACACCGAAGAATAAAGCAAACAGCACGACAGCAAGGACATTGCCTTCAGAAAATGCTTTAAAGGGATTAATTAAGGTGTTTTGAATAAAATTGGTAAAAAATGAGCTGGGCGTTAAGGTATCCGGGGTTTGATGGGTATTCATCGCATCCTGGAACATGGCAATGTCCACGCCCTTGCCGACATCAAACAGATGCGCACAGCTAAGGCCTAAAATTAAAGCCAAGGTAGTGGTGGTCACGCAGCAGGCTAGGGTAATTTTCCAGACTTTACCTAACTGCCCACCCGATTGTAAATTGGATATACCAACCACAATTGAACTAAAAATAAGCGGAATTAACAGCATCTTCAACAAGCCAATAAAAATACTGCTGGCAATACCCAAGCCATATAAACTGGCATCAAAAAATGCAGTGTTGGGATAAAGATTCAGAATAAAACCAAAAGCCACGCCTAGAATCGCAGCAATTAAAATTTGTGTATTTAAGCTCATCTCTACATGCTTTTATTGTTCAGTCTTGCAGGCACTATGCCATGCCCTACTTTTAGAATCGAGGAATTTTTTGTCATAAGTCCAGCATCAATATGCAAAAGCATGACTTAGACTTCGTCTGAATTAGCAAGGACTTGTTGAAGATATGGCATAAAATCTGCTTTTGAATTACAAGAAATCCACCAATAATTAAAAGAGCCTAAATATGAAAAAAATAATCCTCATCAGCGCACTATTTTTTAGCATTAAGCAGACTTTTGCCCATTCAAGTCATGGCTGCCATAAAGATATGTCCAAATATATTCCCCACCACTACTAAAATATCATCCTAAAAAAACCGGACGCTATGTCCGGTTTTTTAAAAGCGAAATATAAGCTGTTATTGGGTTTCAATTTCGCGAATGCGGATTAAACCTTCTTGGGTGGTACTACAGACCAGCTCACCGTTTTGCCACATGCGACCGAAATTCAGACCACGCGAACTTGCACTTACTGTGGCATCCATGTCGTATAGCATCCAGTCATCGACACGGAACGGCTTATGGAAATACATGGCATGGTCAATACTGGCACATTGCAAACTTGGCGACAAATAACTTAAACCATGCGGACGAAGCGCCGTGGTCATTAAGGTATAGTCTGAATAAAATGCAGCAATGGCTTGATGTAAAGAAATCTCATCCACCTCTGCTGCAATTCGGTCATGCGTGCGTAAATAGTGCGCATAAGATGGCGCTTCAGGCTGCGGTTGAAATGGATTGCTGGGTTCAATCGGACGGATATCAATGTGACGATCGCGCATAAAGCTGGCACGCACATTTTCCGGCACAAATTCCACGAACATTTTCTTTAATTCAGCTTCTGATTTTACTTCTTCTGGAGCAGGATATTCAGGTTCACTAATCTGGTAATTTAAACCTTCTTCCGGATGGGCAAAAGAAATCATCGCGGTAAAAATGGTGCGGCCATGCTGAATGGCACGAACCTGGCGACTGACAAAACTTTTCCCGTCACGCAAACGGTCAACTTGATATAAAATAGGGGCATTAACATCTCCACCATACAAAAAATAAGCATGTAATGAATGTGCAGGACGATCGGTGGTATAAGATGCCGCGCGCAATGCCTGCCCTAACACCTGGCCACCGAAAACACGTTTTCCGACCAAGTTTCGGCTTATGCCTCGGTAGACATTTTCTTCAATTTTCTCAAGGCTAAGTAATTCAACCAATTCTTGGGTTAGCGCATTCATAAATGACCTATTTGCTGGGGGATACCTGAAATGTAGGCGAAAAATTTAGATCGATCAGATAAACTATTGCAGCTATTTTGCCATAAATCCAGACGAAAACCCTAGCGTTAGGCTGACTGGCCTGTCAGATTTTTTTTGGTGCAGGTTGGCTAAAAATACGATTTTTAACGATAAAATTTAACACTGGATATGCATTTTGTCAGAAAATGACATACTGTTTTAAATTACAATGATGCAAAACAATTTCCCCCTCAGAAAATCTGTGGTTTCGGTCATTTAAGTAGGAGTGTATATGTCCAAGAGTGGCTTTGGTCAAATGTATCGTCAGCTTTCAAGTAAGCTGCTTGACCTCGTGGTAACCCCACATGTTCTTGGTGAGGTTCCTACTGAACCGACAACTACAGAAGCAAATGTAGCAACAGAGCAACCGATTAAGCAAAAAATCATCTGTTATGTTTTACAGAATTACTCACGCAGCAATGCGCTGATTGTCGATGGGGAAACACGACGTCTCAAACTTCCACCTGCCTTGGATCCTCTAGTGGTCGGGAATCAGAGAGAGAAAGCATCAGTACTGTTCTTGCAGCATCATAATGAAAATAATTTACTTAATCCTCCGCCACATGCTTTTCCGCCACGTTTACTTCGTTTAATCGATATTTTGGAAAATCATCCTGAAGTCGATATCGAGCTGATTCCGGTGACTGTGCTGTGGGGACGCTCGCCAGATAAAGAAGATTCCTGGTTTAAACTGCTGTTTACGGATACTTGGGCAACACCAGGTACAGTTAAACAATTGGTGAATATCGGCTTGCATGGCCGTCAGTCTTATTTGGAGTTCCATCAAGGGCAGTCCTTGCGTACGCTGGTCGATTTTGCCAAAAAGACACATCCCAACTTGTCCCCTGCGACGTATATTCTCAATACTTTAAATAACTACCTGGATGGTCAACGTGAAGTTGTACTCGGTCCTGACCTGTCAGACCGTCGTAATGTGATGCATTCATTGATCAAATCTACGGATGTGCAAGAAGCGATTCGCCGTGAAAGCATCCGCAGCAAAGTCAGCATGATTGAATCTGAACGTCGTGCAATTGGTTATTTAAACGAAATTGTCTCTGATTATTCACATTCTGCGGTGCATTTTGCCGATATGGCGCTGACCCGTTTATGGACCCAGCTTTATGACGGCGTAGAAGTGCATAACTTCAGCACCGTTCGTGAACTTGCCAAAGACTACGAAATTATCTATACCCCATGTCACCGCAGTCACATTGACTACTTATTGCTGTCTTATGTGATTTACAAGCGTGGCATGATGGTGCCGTACATTGCTGCGGGTGATAACCTGAATATGCCGTTTGTGGGTCAATTACTCCGTGGTGGCGGTGCATTCTTCATTCGTCGTACCTTCCGTGGCAATGGCTTATATACCACGGTATTTAAAGAATATCTGTACAGCATTTTGTCGCGTAACACCCCTCTTGAATACTTTATTGAAGGTGGCCGTTCACGTACAGGTCGTTTGCTGCCACCGAAAACCGGCATGCTTGCGATGACGGTACACAGTCATTTACGTGGTCGATCAAAACCCATCGTGTTTTTACCAACTTATATCGGTTATGAACGCCTGATGGAAGGTTCAACCTATGTCGGCGAAATGCAGGGTAAACCGAAAGAGTCGGAATCGATTGTCGGCATTTTAAAAACCTTGCGTAAAATCGAGCGTATTTTCGGTAAAGTGCATGTGAACTTTGGCGAACCGGTGTTTTTAGATGACATGCTGAAAAAACACGGCGCAGATAAAATCAAGATTGAAAAAAATGATGATCCTGTTCCGCAAGAAGTGTCGGATGCAGTCAACGGCTCTGCCCATGCGATTCTAGAAAACATTAACCGTGCTGTGGTGATCAATCCTGTTTCATTACTTTCCCTGATTCTACTGGCCACACCAAAACATACCCTAGATGAAGAGATCTGCATCAAACAACTCGATGCATATCGTAATCTGGTCACAGCCTTACCTTACGATGCACGTACACAGGTCACCCCGCTTTCAGGCAAAGAAATTATTGCCTACGGTCTAAAACTGAAACTGATTAAACGCATCAAACATGTGCTGGGCGATATTATTGCCATTGAAGACAATCAAGCGGTTTTACTGACTTACTTCCGCAATAACATTCTACATGCCTTTGTATTGCCATCTTTAATTGCAGCTTTGGTAGAACATAACGGTTCGATCCGTCGTGGCGATTTGATTAATGTCATCCGCACGCTCTATCCATTCTTAAAAGCTGAATTGTTCTTGAAATGGCAAGATGATGAGCTGAAAGATCAGATCTGTGCCTATGTTGAAGCATTAATCAAAGCGAAATTGATTTCTGAAGATGGTGAGGGCAACCTGGTTTCGCCTGCACCCAATTCGGAAGATCATAACCAGCTGGTAGTTCTGGCAGCTCCTGTAATGCAAAGTCTTGAGCGTTATTACATGACGCTAGCGCTGATCACCCAGCGTGGTTCAGGCAACATTTCGACCCGTCAGGTGGAAGAGCTGAGTCATCTGGTCGGTCAACGTTTGTCGGTACTTTATGAGTTCAATTCACCTGAATTCTTCGATAAAGCCCTGTTCCAAAGCTTTATTAAGGTACTGACTCAACAGGGCTATATTCGCAACAACGAAGATAACGCCATTGTGTTTGATGAGAACTTCCAGAATGTAGCGCAGTACGCCAACCTTGTTCTGGATGATGTGACCTTACAAATGCTTCAGCACATTACCACCTTCAGCGATGAAGAGTTAAAAGAAGCTTTGGACGCGGTTGCGGCCCAACAGGCGAAGCGTCGTTTGAAGCGTAAGAAGAAATAATTTTATTTTAGCCCCTTCTCCCTCTGGGAGAAGGTTGGGATGAGGGTGAAATTAAAATTTAATATTTGATTATTTAAAAACACCTCTCCCTAACCCTCACTTGCGCTGGATCTAAAGCAGTGCCTTATATCCAGCTCAGGAGAGGGAACTTTTATTATCCCATTTGGGCTAATAGCTTTTTATAATCCCCCAAACAATCTTCATGTTCCAACTTAAATCCTGTTTTCTCCATTCGAGTCGCATAAATCCTTTTTCCCGACAGTGCTTCACTCTCTAAAAGCAGTTCAGGCAAATTCAGCTGCCGTTGAAACCACTGAATGGTTTCATGTAAAGGGATCGGTTGATTATTGCTGACAATATAAGAATTTTCTGGATGTTCCACGTGAATCAATTGCACTAGGAATCGGGCTAAATCATCAATATGAATCCGGTTGCTATAGTGAATTTGAGGATAGCTTTTAGTGATTTCAGCCAGCTTGATCATTCGGGAAACTGAAGTACCATAAATCCCCGTTGGGCGAATGATGATGCATTGTTTCGGAAAAGCCTGCTGATAAAGTTGTTCCATCTTCAGTAATAATCTGCCCTGCTCATCAATAGGTTGAATACATGACTCATCATCAATACACTCACCCTTATTTTCACCATAGACTCGAGTAGAGGAAACCACCACAATCTTTTGAATCGGATGCTGTTTTAACGCGGCTACAATGGGAGCAACAGAATCGACATAAGTCTGTTGATAGGCTTCTATATTACTTTGCGAAGGTGATAACAAAACATACACCCAATCAATCGCAGGAACAGGGGCTAAATCCAGTTGATGTACATCCTGAATCAGATGCGTCGCAAATTCATCCGTTTTCGGACTTTGGCTAATTGTGGTAATTTGGTGGCCTTGCTCAAATAACTGTTTAGCAACGCGCCGAGATGTTTTACCATAACCAATAAATAATATATGCATTAAACACCTGATTACATAACCGAAGTTGAGGGTAAATGGCTGCAGTCCATCAATTGCAAGGGGTAGGAAATGCCTCTGCTGCTTTACTGGAAAAACTGAATATTTTCACCACAGATGATCTGCTGTTTCATCTGCCGCGTGATTATGAAGATCGTAGCACGATCATCCCCATGAACCAATTGACCGTGGGGCGCAGCTATTTGCTAGAAGGTGTGGTCAAAGGTGTAGATTTTCCACCGGGCAAGCGTAAATCCATGGCGGTGCTCTTAGAAGATGATTTTGGCAAAGTTACCTTGCGTTTTTACCATGTCTATAAGGCCCTGACTGATCGAGCTAAACAGGGTAATCAACTACGCATATTTGGTGAAGTCCGCGTTGGTGCACGTGGTCTGGAAATGTATCATCCTGAAATCCAGCTCATCACTCAACACACGCCCTTACCTAAAACTGAACTGACTGCGATTTATCCTGCTACCGAAGGCTTAACCCAAGCCAAACTGCGCGAATATGTCAAACAGTCACTGAAACAGCATAGTGATGACCTGCCTGAATTATTGCCAGAAAAATTTACCAATGGCTATGCGCTGAAACAGGCACTGGAATACATCCATGAGCCACCATTGAATGCCAATATGTTGCAACTGGCACAAGGCTCACACCCTGCCCAGCAGCGCTTAATCTTTGAAGAATTGGTCGCACATCAGATTAGTTTGCTTTCACGTCGTGCCTATATTCAGCAAATTGAAGCCCCTTCTTTTTCACCGAGTAAAAATTTTGCCAAACAATTATTAGGCAGTTTACCCTTTAGCCTGACCGGTGCGCAAAAACGGGTCTCCAAAGAAATTGTGCAGGATTTAAAACAAAACAAACCTATGCTGCGTTTAGTTCAGGGCGATGTCGGTGCAGGTAAAACCTTGGTTGCAGGAGTTGCAGCATGTCATGCCTTAGAGGAAGGTTGGCAAGTGGCATTGATGGCACCGACTGAAATTCTGGCTGAACAACATTATTTAAATTTTAAGAAATGGTTTGAACCCTTGGGTTTAACCGTATCCTGGCTTTCAGGCAAACAAAAAGGTAAAGCGCGCGCAGCGGCAGAACAAGGTATTAAACAAGGCACTGCCAATTTAGTGGTCGGTACCCATGCCCTGTTTCAGGAAAATGTTGAATTCGCCAAACTGGGGTTGGTGATTATTGATGAACAGCATCGCTTTGGGGTCGATCAGCGTTTGGCTTTACGCAACAAAGGCTTAAATGGCATGACACCACATCAACTGGTCATGACCGCTACCCCGATTCCACGCACACTGGCGATGTCTGCTTATGGCGATCTGGATACTTCGGTGATTGATGAACTTCCTCCCGGTCGTACCCCGATTCAAACCGTGACCATCCCTTTAGACCGTCGTGAAGAAGTTTTAAGTCGGATTGCCAGCAACTGTGCTGAAGGAAAGCAAGCCTATTGGGTCTGTACCTTGGTAGAACAATCAGAAACCCTAGATGCGCAAGCGGCTGAAGCGACTTATCTGGAAATTAAGGAACGCTTTCCACATATCAATATTGGACTGGTACACGGCAAAATGAAAGCCGATGAAAAACAGTCGGTAATGCAGCAATTTAAAGACAATCAGCTGCAACTGCTGATTGCCACAACAGTAATTGAAGTGGGTGTGGATGTTCCTAATGCCTCGATTATGGTGATTGAAAATGCTGAACGCTTAGGACTTTCTCAATTACATCAATTGCGTGGACGGGTTGGACGGGGAGCAACAGCCAGTTTCTGTGCCCTGCTCTATAAAAGCCCGCTGTCGCAAAATGGTCAGGAACGCTTACGCATTTTACGTGAAAGTAATGATGGTTTTGTAATTGCAGAAAAGGACCTGGAAATTCGTGGTCCGGGTGAACTGCTTGGCACCAAGCAAACCGGTGATATGGGTTTTCGAGTCGCCAAGTTAGAACGAGACGACCACCTACTGAATCAGGCACATTATGTGGCACAGCAAATTCTCAAAGATTATCCAGAGAATGCCAAAGCTTTACTCAAACGCTGGCTGCCTGAAGCACCACGATACGCTTATGTGTAGAGAATCATTTCAAAAATATATTTGATAACCAGTACAAAATAACACGCTTAGTCAGATAGTTATGATTGCGTGGGCGGTATGGATGCTGCCATTATTGAAACTAAATACAAACTGTGCAAAATGAACGCCAAATAAAAAGAAGAATAAAAATATGCTGCAATTTATTCACCCATTACTGCATAAAGCGATCCAGAGCATTTCACCTTGTGTACTTTGTGGAGTTGACCGGCAACACCAGCATTCAATCTGTAAAGATTGCTGGCAACAAATGCCGTGGTCTAAAAGTACGGTTCAGCGCCAGGAAATGGATATTCAGGTCGCTTGTCATTATGGCTACCCGATTGATCGTATTATTCAAAAATTCAAATACGAGCAGCAACTGCATTTCCAGAACTTGCTTGCAGGTGCATTACTCGAACTTCGGCTACCAAAAATCCAAGCCATTATCCCGATGCCGATCTCAACAGAACGATTGCTAGAACGCGGTTATAACCAGTCATTGGTTTTGGCTAAAATCATGGCCCAACAACTAAACATTCCAATATGGCAACCTATTGCCCGCTTACAACAGCATTCACAAAAAGGCTTAAGCCGATTAGAAAGGCTGGATCATATTGAACAACAATTTCAAATTAGCACTACATCCAAACTTCGTTATCGACGTGTACTGATTCTCGATGATGTGGTGACCACAGGCAGTTCTATCCATGCTTTAAAACTGAAACTTGAGGAATTAGGTTGTCAAAAAATTTATGCAGCCTGCATCGCGAGTGCGGAGTCTTAATCATTCCTCTATTTTTTAAAAGATCAGCAATATTTCATGAGAGCTCAGTCGAAATTTAAACCCTCATACCGAACATACTTAAGAGATAGAACTTTCTATCAAAAATTGCTTCACCCATGGCATCACAATTTCTGTGGTCAATGGTGCAAGTTTGGTTTGCTGATCATCTAAATCGACCCATTTCATCTCTGCAATTTCTGCATCAATTTTTGGCGCATGATCCAAAGTCACTACATAAACATAGCTCACCAATAAATGATCTGGCTCATTGGCTGTAGCTGTCTCAAAGCGCCCCACAAATTGTTCAATCGATGCCTGACAACCAATTTCTTCCTGAATCTCACGCAGCATAGTATGTTCAGGGGGTTCATTCGGTTCAAGCTTGCCACCCACCTGCATAAAACAGGAGGTATTCTGCTTACGAACCACTAAAAGCTTTTGTTGGTCATTTAAAATAATGGCGGCAGCAACGGTAATTACTTTCATTTTTATTTCACTAATGCTTGCTGATCGACCATGCCCCATTTCGGTTGTGGCGCCTGGAAAGCATCAAATTGCTGCAAAATCTCTTCGATTGAATCCGATGCAATAATGCTGTCCGTGAAACGGGCATGGGTAAAACCCTTTACTGTAGTCAACTGGATAAATTTCAACAGATCATCATAAAAACCTGTCACATTTAAAAATGCACACGGCTTTAAATGAATACCCAATTGTGCCCAAGTCCACTGCTCAAAAATTTCTTCCAACGTTCCAGCCCCACCCGGTAAAGCAATAAAAGCATCGGACAGTTCTGACATCTTGGTTTTGCGCTCATGCATATTCGCAACCACATGCAATTCAGTTAAATGGGGATGTGCAAGCTCACGGTCAACCAACGCACTCGGAATCACGCCAATGACTTTCCCACCTGCCTGCAAGGCACTATCCGCAACAATACCCATCAAACCGGAACGACCACCACCATAGACCAGCGTTTTGCCTTGCTGAGCAATGGTTTGACCCATTTTCTGTGCAGTGTCCAAGAAAATGCGATCTGTCCCCACAGCTGAACCACAAAAAATTGCGATTGATTTCGTCATTTTTTCACCATGTTTTGAAGATGTCATACTAATAAAGTAAATATTCAGGAGATTTTTTCATAAAAAAGCGATTCAATCAGTGTTTTTATTCAATTCCTTGTCTAAAATACACCCATTGATTAACCTATACTGCGCAGGGAAAAGACAGCATGCTTGAAGCCTTTTACGCCACAGAGCGCGGTAGTTTGGAAGATGCCACTATTAATGGAGATTTCGATCTTCATCAAGATTTAGTGTGGATTGATTTAATTGCACCCTCCCAAGAAGAACAACAATGGATATTAGACGCTTATGAACAGAATTTACCCACGCTAAAATCATTGGAAGACATTTCCTCATCAGCACGATTTTACCGTGATGATGACGGTATTTTACATATCAGCACCTACTTTTTAACGAAAAATAAAAACTTTCAGGTCGATGGTGAAACGGATGACGATTCGAGTATTTTAGCCACCGTACAAACCGTTGCTTTCATTCTGCACAAACAACACCTGTTTACTTTACGGGGTGAAAAGCTGGTTGCATTCCGTGCCTTTCGTGCCCGTGCACGTCGTAATGATTACGAAATTGACTATAAGGACCCCACCTGGGTGTTACTGGGTTTGCTCGAAGCCAAACTGGATGAGCTGGCGGATATTCTGGAAGATGTACATAAAGATTTAGAAAAATATTCAACTGAAGTGTTGAATAACCGTCATCGTGAGCAAATTCTCGATTTGGATGACATGATTACCCGTCTGGCACAGCTAGAAGACATGCTTGGAAAAGCACAATTGTGTCTGATCGATTTACGCCGTGTACTGACATTCTTATCCCGTCCACGTGCTTTGGGCAGTCATATTTATGATGCCGATATTCGAGAGCTCAGTGAAGACGTGCGTTCCTTAGTAGAACATGATGCGTTCTTGTTCCAAAAGGTTCGATTCTTGCTCGATACCACCTCTGGATTCATTAACACGGAACAGAACGATACGATTCGTCGATTCTCGATCTTGCCAAGTATGCTCGCGCCACCCATGCTGGTTGCCAGTGTGTATGGGATGAATACCGATGTACTGCCTTTTGCCAGAGGAACCACCAGCTTCATTATGGTCGGTATTATTTTGCTGGCTTTCTTTATAGGGCCATTAATTTATTTCCGCTGGAAAAAATGGATTTGAGCAAGCTTTGAAGCACTGCTTCAAAGCGAAGCGCAAGAAACGCTCCCGATTTGATAAATACCTATTTGCAGACAATAAAAAAGCACCCTAAGGTGCTTTTTTATATTTCAGTGTTCAGGCAATCAATTGCAGATCATTTTGCAAATGACAGGCTTGAATAATTTTCATCATCTTTTCAGGCACAGCTTTAAACTGGATCCCTTGTGCTTTCGGAGTCTGGCGCAACCAGCGCACCAATACGGCCAAAGCCAAGGTACTACCCTGCTCCAACTGTGCCAAATTTACCACCACAGGAAACTGGTTTTGAGATTGAATCAGTTTCAAACCCTGCTGGTAATAGCTTTCAGCATTTAGATAATCTATTTTTCCAGAAACCTGCAATTCCTGATTAATGACTTCAATCACCGAACACCTACTCAATTATTTTTTATTAACCGCTGCTTCTGCATCTGGCTGGAAGTTTGCAATTGCTTTATCAAGACTACCCCCATTACGTTTTACAGTTGCAGCAAACTGATTGCGGAACTGTAAACCTAAATCAATGCCCGAAACATTAATGTTGCGGATTTTCCATTGATTCCCTTTATCTACCAATTGGAAAGATACAGGAATTTTTTCACCTTTGTTATTAAAGTCCATGGTCACCACAGGGTTTTTACTGTTGTTTTCTTTGTATGGACGAAGGCTATAAGACTGATTTGAGAACTTCGCAAATGCACTACCGTAGTTTTCAATTAAAGTTTCACGGAAGTTACGTTCAAACTGTGCACGCTGAGCAGCCGTACTATATTGATTGGTCGCATAGGTACCCATCACAATACGGGTAAATGATTGTGAATCAATATATGGGTCAAGATTTTGACGTACGATCGTTTTCACTGCAGCTGGATTATTCTGTAATTTCGCATGATCCGCTTTTAAGCGTGAAATCAGGCCATCTGCAACTTTTTTAACAAAAACAGGCGGTGTTTCTGCTGGTGCTGCAAATGCAGTAGTCGCCATCATTGTTGATAAAACACTAGCTGTAAGTGTATGTTTAACTAAAGTATTCACTAAAATTCCTCTCCAAATTATTCAACAAATGATGCTTCTGCATCTGCCGATTCATCTGATGTTTTTGCATCTGCCGTTTTTTCTGATGATTTACCTGCACCACCAGTAATAAATTTACTAATCAAATCTTCAAGATCCATCGTACCTTGAGTATTGGCAATACTTTCCCCACGCTTCACGTAGTTCAAACCACCGCCCGGTACCACTTTCAAGTATTTTTCACCCAATAAACCATTGGTTGCTACCATAATATAAGCATCTTCATCAATACTGGTGATGGAGCTCATGTTATCTACAAGTTGTTTTTCCATTTCTTTTTGTTGTGCAGGCGCCGCTTCAGTATATTCTGTGCTATAGCGCAGTTCTTCTAAGGCATTGGATTTCACTGTTTGAAGCTGTTCTTTGTTAAATGAGGTCAGCTTACCATCCAGTTCAAAATGAACAGTGGCTAAACGCGATACTGGATCAAGGGTAATATCAGTCACACGACCAATCGTTACACCACTCATGGTGACTTTAGCACGCGGTTTTAAACCATTCACATTGTCAAATTGTGCAGTCATATCATAAGCATCACGTAAATTGGTGCCCGATAACCCACTTACTTTCATGGCTAAGAAAAATAACGCTACACCGAAGATAATGACAAAAATACCTACGGTCAGCTCACTTGTACGTGATTTCATTGAACCCCTCCAAACATGACCGCAGTCAACACGAAATCAAAACCTAATACACACAATGACGAATAAACCACTGTACGTGTTGTGGATGTTGCAATCCCTTCAGATGTCGGCTCACAGGCATAACCTTGATACACCGCAATCCAAGTACAAATCAGGGCAAAAACAATACTTTTGATAATGCCATTTACCACATCATGCCCAAACTGAACTGAACTTTGCATGCCGCTCCAGTAAGAACCTTCGTCAACACCTAAAAAATCTACACCGACCATTTTACCGCCCAAGATACCAATGGCAGCAAAAATCACTGTCAGCATCGGCAAGCTTACAATGCCTGCCCACAAACGTGGCGACACAATGCGTTTTAGCGGATCGACACCAATCATTTCCATACTGGACAGCTGTTCAGTGGCTTTCATTAAGCCAATTTCAGCAGTCAGTGCTGAACCGGCACGCCCTGCAAATAACAAGGCTGCAACTACAGGTGCGAGTTCACGCAATAAAGTCAGTGATACCATGGTTCCGAGCATTGCTTCAGAACCAACATTCACCAAAATGGAGTAGCCTTGCAGACCCAGCACCAGACCAATAAACAAACCAGACACACCAATGATCAATAAAGACATGACCCCAATACGGTGCATTTGATAAATAAACAGGGAAACGCCCAGTTTAGTCGGCATGGAAAATAAAATTTGCAGCAACATCACCGTTGCCACACCTATACCACGTACACGTTCAATAACGCGTCTACCTAATAAGGCAATGGCATTCATGAACGTACCTCATCACTTAAATAAGCTTGATGACTAAATTGATAATCAACCGGACCTTCTATTGATCCAGTCAGAAACTGACGAACAAAAGGTGAAGCATGTTCTCTGAGTTCAGCAGGCGTCCCCTCCCCCTGAATCTTCCCTTCTGCCACGATATAAATATAATCGGCAATCGATAAGGTTTCTGCCACATCATGCGAGACAATAATCGTGGTTAAATCCAGAGCTTCACGTAGCGAGCGGATTAAACGGCTCAAAACCCCCATCACAATTGGATCTTGGCCTGCAAATGGCTCATCGTACATAATCAGTTCTGGATCAAGTGCAATCGCACGTGCCAATGCGACACGACGGTTCATACCACCCGACAGTTCGGACGGCATCAATTGTTCTGCCCCGCGCAAACCCACAGACTCTAATTTTAATGCCACAATTTCAGCGATTAGATGTTCAGGTAACTTGGTATGGGCCCGAAGTGGAAATGCCACGTTTTCATAGGTAGTCATATCGGTAAACAGTGCCCCACTCTGGAAAAGCATCCCCATACGCGCCCGTGCAGCAAACAGGTCAGAGCGCGACATTGTCGCAATATCTTTTCCATCTAATAGCACTTGTCCTTGGTCTGGAACGAGCTGCCCACCAATCAGACGAAGCAAGGTGGTTTTACCTGTACCTGAAGGCCCCATAATGGCAGTGATCTGACCACGACGAATCGTTAGGCTGACATTGTCATAAATGATACGTTCCCCTCGTTTAAAGCTCAGATTTTTAATCTCAATCAAAGACTGAGATTGAGAGGGTATTTGATTATTCATAGCTGAGCGTTTTCCTACATTTTTTCAGCATGCATACTATAAAGGATTAGAGTTTAAAATGTTACTTTTAGATAAAAGGCAACGAATCCAGCGAATTTTCTAATGAATTTAATTGTAATTCTATTTTTTATAAATAACAGGTATAAAAACAGGACACTGTGTTACAGAAAAGAGTTATAGATAAAGTACACAATATTGCATAACAATAAGGCCAAACCAATATAAGGCATAATCACCTCTGGATTAAAATTCCGAATATAATGAGCAGATTCATTGTTCATATTTAACGATTTTAAAACAAAACATGATTGAGTATACATTTTTATCTTATAAGTTCAAAGATTAATCCATAAAAAAACCGGTGTTTCCACCGGTTTTTTCTATCTAAATTTAACGATTAAATTAGTCGTTAAATTTACGACGTGGACGGTCTTCGCCACCAAAAGCTGGACGTTCGCCACGTGGTTTATCATCAAAGCTACGACGTGGACGATCTTCACCACCGAAAGTACGCTTAGGACGATCATCGCTGAAAGAACGTTGTGGACGATCACCGAAACCGCCTTCACGACGTGGAGCTGGACGATCACCGTAGTCACGACGTGGAGCTGAACGATCACCTTCACGAGCTGGTTTGTAATCTACACGATTACCACGGTTGTCATCAGCCGAACGTGGTTTGTCACCAAACGAACGTTGTGGACGATCACCGAAACCGCCTTCGCGACGTGGAGCTGGACGATCACCAAAATCACGTTTTGGACGATCATCGAAAGAACGTTGTGGACGATCACCAAAACCGCCTTCACGACGTGGAGCTGGACGATCACCGAAATCACGTTTTGGACGATCATCGAAAGAACGTTGTGGACGATCACCGAAACCGCCTTCACGACGTGGAGCTGGACGATCATCGAAAGAACGTTGTGGACGATCGCCACGTGGTTTGTCATCGAAAGAACGTTGTGGACGATCACCGCCACGACCGCCACCGAAACTACGACCGCCATCACGACCACGACCACCGCCGAAACCGCCACGACCGCCATCACGACCGCGACCAGCGCCATCACGAGCACCACGTGCAGGAGGTGGAGATGGCTCAAGACCTTCAATTTCAGACACGTTTAAACGTGCATCTAGGAAGTCTTCAAGCGCACGGATTTTACCGCGTTCACGGTAAGTCGCCAAAGTAATTGCATTACCTGTACGACCGGCACGACCCGTACGACCGATACGGTGTACATAGTCTTCGTTTTTCATCGGTAAACCGAAGTTGATTACGTGTGAAATTGTTGGTACGTCAAGACCACGAGCCGCTACGTCTGTAGCAACTAGGATTTTTGCACGACCTTCACGAATGCTGCGTAAACGACGGTTACGAACAGTCTGTGGCATAGCACCATGAAGTGCTACAACTGATAGACCTGCTTCAGCAAGTTCTTCAGCCAACATGTCGGTATCTTCTTGAGTGCTTGCAAACACAACTGCTTGATCTACTGATTCATCAGATAACCAGTGAGTAAGCAATTTTTTCTTGTGTTCAAAGCCATCAGTCCAATGCAATGTTTGAGTGATGTCTGTATTTGTAGAGTGACCAGTTTCGATCGCAATACGCATAGGATCATTCATCATGCGTTCAGCAAGCGTGATAATACGCGGTGCAAAAGTTGCAGAGAACATTAATGTTTGTTTACGGTTAGCAGCCAATTCGCCAATTGCTTCTAGGTCTTCAGAGAAGCCCAAGTCAAGCATACGGTCAGCTTCGTCGACGATTAACGCATCAACCATGTCAAGTTTAAGTTGACGACGGTTTACAAGATCAAGTAAACGACCTGGAGTCGCAACTACAACCTGTGCACCTTTTAATTGTTGAATTTGTTTACCGAAAGGCATACCACCCATGATCGCAGCAACACGAACACCTTTCATATGACGAACCAATGCAATCGCATCTTGACATACTTGTTGTGCTAATTCACGAGTAGGAGAAATCACAAGAATATTCGGTTGAGTCACCGCTTTCATGCGATCTTTGAATGATACAAGCGTATCTTGATTCGCTAAACCATTTAAAGTAGGTAACAAGAATGCAGCAGTTTTACCAGAACCTGTTTGGCTTGATACTAAAAGGTCTTTACCTTCTAGTGCAGCTGGAATTGCTTGTTCTTGTACAGGAGTTGGCGTAGTAAAGCCTAAACCTTCGATCGCTAGTGTTAAAGACTCATCGAGGGAAAAATCAGCAAAAGTTTTGCTCATAGAGAGTGTTCACCCTGAAGGGGGTGCTCCATTTAATAAATTACAATATGGACATCGGCAAAAAGCGGCACAGCAAATAGAGCTGAAAAATAAGGATTCAGCAGCGATCCGAATAACGACGATGTGGATATAACGCACGTATATGATTACGGCCGCAAACCTGAAGGGAATCGCTTAAGCGATTGGGGCGCGAAGGATATGTCCTCTCTATGGACAGAACGCGCATACAATGATTAGAAGATAATGTTCAGGTAAAGAACGGAAAATTAAGTGCGTGGCGGCATAATAACAGAATAATTTTAAAAAGTAATCATTTTTTTCGATTGAATTAGGAATTGATACTATTTTTTTCAGTAACAGTCTATTTTGCAAATTAATTTTGTTTATTTTTTAAGCGTATGTTTTTTGAATTAACCCTCACCCTTCTCAATCAATTTTTGCTGAAAGCCATTAAAACCAGCGTTAAAGATGAATATCAATTCCCTGAGCAATAAAAAAGCCCTCACATGGAGAGCTTTTTCTTTGTCATATCACTCGATTAAATCGGTATTACTTTGCGGCTTCACCCCAAGCTGGAACGACAGCTTGCATTAGAGGTTTAAGCATTTTCATAGAGCAAGCAATGACTTGACCATTATCCATAGAATCGGCACCACCACGTGCATCCACTACAGTACCACCAGCTTCTTTTACCAGTAACTCGCCTGCAGCGATATCCCAAGGTTTCAAGCCAAGTTCGAAGTAACCATCAAGACGACCGGCAGCAACATACGCCAAGTCTAACGCAGCAGAACCTGAACGACGGAATTGTGCACCCGCTTCAGTCACGTTTAATAATGAATCAAAATGGTTTTTCGCATAAGAAACCACTTCACCGTTACGTTTATTACGGTAAGCATGGCCTACACCCACGAACGTATTGTCCAGGCTGTCTTTAATATTTACGCGAATACGACGTTGATTCATCATGGCACCGCGGCCACGACTTGCAGAGAAAAGCTCATCTTTCACAGGGTCATAAATAACACCGTGTTGAGTTACGCCTTTATGTTGAACTGCAATTGAGATACAGAAATGTGGAAAACCGTTAATGAAGTTTAAAGTACCGTCCAAAGGATCGATCACCCAACACCAGTCGGCGTCGTGACCATTACCTTCTTGCATACCAAACTCTTCACCAAGGAAGCTGTGGTTTTTATAGCTTTTACGTAGAGTATCGATAGTCAACTGTTCCAAATAACGATCTACACGCGTTACCGGACCATCAATCCCTTTTTCTTCGACTTGTAGATCGAGTTTATGACGATTTTGATGCGCTTTTAAAAGCTCTTGACCAACTAATTGAGCCGCACGCGCAGCCATAACCACCATAGGTTCCATTGAACACCCACTACAAATTTAAGAAACTGATAAAGAATAATGCATAAAAGCCCTGACATTTTAGCAAATATGAGGGCTTTTAGGGGAAAAAATGTTGCTAAAATTTAATTGATCATGATGAAACGGTTTGCACAAGCTTTAGCCAAGCCATTTCAATCGATTTTTCAATACCTTTGGCATCAAGCCCAGCCTGCTGCAACATTTGTGCATGTGAAGCCTGGTGCATAAAAATATCGGGTAAACCCAAATTTAAAGTCGCTTTAACAATTTGTGCTTGAGCCAGATATTCGTTTACCGCACTACCCGCACCTGCCATAACCGCATGTTCTTCAACCGTCACAAATAAGCTGGTGGTGCTCGCAAGTGCTGCAATCATCTGTTCATCTAGAGGCTTCACAAAGCGCATGTTGACGACACGAACGCCCACATCATGTGCTTGTGCCAATGCTTGTGCTGCTTCAATTGCCACAGTGACACGGCTACCAAATGCCAGAATACTAATGTGTTCATCCTGCTGTTCATTAAAACTGGCCACAATTTCAGCTTTACCAATCTCTAATACATTCAATTGTTGTTGAATTTCCACACCGACGCCATTGCCACGCGGATAACGTACAGCCGCAGGACCATTGTATTGATAAGCCGTATGTAACATCTGGCGACATTCATTTTCGTCTTTAGGCGCCATAATCACCATATTCGGTACAGTGCGCATAAAGGCATAGTCATAGGCACCGGCATGGGTTGGGCCATCTTCACCGACCAAACCGGCACGATCGATGCCAAAAGTCACATCCAGATTTTGCAAGGCAACGTCATGAATCAGCTGGTCATAACCACGCTGCAAGAAGGTTGAGTAAATGGCAACAACCGGTTTTAAACCTTCACATGCCATACCGGCAGCCAAGGTGACTGCATGCTGTTCAGCAATCGCGACATCAAAAAAGCGCTCCGGGAACTGCTTGGCGAACTGCACCATGCCCGAACCTTCACACATTGCCGGTGTAATGGCGAGTAAGCGGTCATCTTGTACTGCTTCATCACATAACCACTGACCAAAGACATCTGAATATTTTGGCGCAGTATTGACTGCAGGTATTGAATTTATTTTACTAATCGCGTGATACTTAATTTGATCTGCTTCTGCAGGCACAAATCCCTTGCCTTTTTTGGTATAGACATGAATTAAACGCGGGCCTTTACGCTTTTTCAGTGCATTAAAGACTTGTACCAGCTGATTGACATCATGTCCGTCGAAAGGACCAAAGTAGTCAAAACCAATGGCTTTAAATAAGTTATCTGCGGCATCTGTTGCTGCACTGTGCAAACGCGAGTTATATAACCATTCAGGATGCGGCTGAATAAAAGCCTCCCCTGTTTCTGAAATATTAACCGATTGCCCTCTTTCCCAGATGGCGGCCAAGTGCTTGGCAAAACCGCCGGTACTGCATGAAATCGACATGTCATTGTCATTCAGTACCACGATTAAATCAGCATTATGCGCCACTGCATCGTTCATGGCTTCAAAAGCCATCCCCGCAGTCATCGCACCATCACCAATAATGGAAACCACTTCACACGGATCTTTTTGATAACGGCGTGCCAGCGCCATACCCAAACCGGCAGAAATCGCTGTGGAGGAATGACCGACACCAAAAGTATCAAATACTGATTCTTCACGGGATGGGAAAGCCGCCAAGCCATCTTTGGCACGAATGCTGGTCAATTGCTCACGGCGACCGGTTAAGGCTTTATGCGGATAAGCCTGGTGACCCACATCCCAGATTAAACGGTCATGCGGCGTATTGAAACAATAGTGCAAAGCCACGGTCAGTTCGATCACGCCAAGATTGGCACCAAAATGTCCGCCACTTTGTCCTGCTGCATACAAAATGTACTGACGTAACTCATCCGCCACTTTTTCTAATTGGCTGCGCTCGAGCAATCGTAATTGTTGCGGATGATCAATCGCATCCAGCAACGGTGTTACAGGGCGATGAGTCGGTATTTCTGTATACAACATAAATGGCAAAGCCTTCTAAAGCCTGGCAAATCCTAAGCTAGGTAAATGGGTTATTCGAGACAAGCAAGTATCGAATTGTATCACCTTTAAATCAGCCACATTTCTAGCGATGCAGTTTAGAGGCAGTTCTCTACACTGGGTGTTTGTTCATGAGCGAGATTATCCTGAATAATCTTACTATTTATCAACTATTATCGTTCGCTTTATACAAAAAAGAAAATCTTCTGCATAATTTCATCATAGCAATTCTACCAATGTCCAAGCATTACGCTATACTTTAGCCAATTAATGAACTATTTGACGGGTTAAGCAGTGCCTATAGAATTTGTCGCAACTTCAAGATTACCAACCGCTTTTGGTGAATTTAAAATCACTGTATTTCAAGATCCTCAAACCGGTGAAGAACATGTCGCACTTTCTAAAGGACTCGATATTCCACCTACCGGACCAGTTCTGGTTCGTATTCACTCTGAATGTTTAACCGGTGATGCCTTTGCCTCACTGAAATGTGATTGTGGACCACAGCTCCAGGCAACACTCAAGTTGATTAACGATATCGGTCAAGGTGTGATTCTATACTTGCGCCAAGAAGGTCGCGGTATAGGCCTGACCAATAAAATTCGCGCCTATGCCCTGCAAGATCAGGGACATGATACCGTGGATGCCAACCTGATGTTGAATTTGCCTGCAGATGCGCGACGTTATGACATGTGCACCATAATGCTGGATCATTTAAAGATCAAACAGGTTAAACTGGTGACCAACAATCCTTCAAAAATTGCCGCACTCAAAGACCTCGGGATTGATGTGATCGATCGTGTTCCCCTCACTGTCGGCTTAAATCCCTTCAATGCAGAATATCTAAAAACTAAACATGAACGCATGGCGCATATGTATAAAAAAGGCGACTTCTAAGTCACCTTACAAAGCTTTATAAATCACAGTATTCAGGGATTTTTTACAAGATGTTAAAAAATCCCTTACTTTTTTTATGACTTTATGTTTTGATGTATTCAGTCCTTAAAATCATGCGATAGAGGTCATCTATGCAGAACCCAACTTCAGCTGATATTCAACGCGTTCGCGAATTTCTCCTCGACCTGCAAGCGCGTATTTGTGCAGGCTTAGAACAACGAGAATTAGAGAGCGGCGGCACTGCTCATTTTGAGATTGATGATTGGGAACGCCCTGAAGGCGGTGGCGGCCGTTCACGCGTTTTGCAAAATGGCACCGTGATTGAAAAAGGCGGAGTGATGTTTTCTCACATCAACATTTCCAAACTGCCTGCCTCTGCAACTGAACGTCATCCACAAATTGCCGGTGCAAAAGCACAAGCCTTGGGTGTGTCTTTGGTGATTCATCCGAAAAATCCCAATGTTCCGACCTCACATGCCAACGTGCGTTTGTTTGTGGCAGAGCCTGAAGGACAAGATCCGGTGTGGTGGTTTGGTGGCGGTTTTGACTTAACCCCCTTCTATCCAGATGATCAAGACGTGTTGGCCTGGCATCAAAAAGCCCATGATCTTTGCGCGCCATTTGGTGACACGGTTTATGCAGAACACAAAACCTGGTGTGACGACTATTTCTATTTAAAACATCGTGATGAACAACGTGGTGTGGGTGGATTGTTCTTTGATGATTTAAATCAGTGGGATTTCGAAACCTGCTTTAAATATATTCAAGCCGTCGGTAATGGTTACTTAGAAGCGATCTTGCCCATTTTCCAGCGCCATCAAAATCAGCCCTATACCAAAGCGCAACGCGATTTCCAACTGTACCGTCGTGGTCGTTATGTGGAATATAATCTGGTGTATGACCGTGGTACCCTGTTTGGTCTGCAAACCGGTGGGCGGATTGAATCGATTTTAGTCAGTATGCCGCCGCTTGCCGCTTGGTCGTATCGTCCGGAATGGAATGAAGATTCGACTGAAAAACGCTTGACTGACTATTATTTAAAACCGCAAGAGTGGTTGACTGAACTTCAATAATTACAAACACCTTTAAAATGTTTAATCCCTTTTTCCATTTTTGGATAAAGGGATTTTTTTATATTAATCCATTTCCTTGAATTTAAAATCAACCAATCCAGAGCAATAAAAACCATCAAATCAATATTTTATATTAAAAAAAAATTATCCTATTTCGTTCATCTGTACGCTACAGACATATTTCCTTACAGCACAACACTCTGTAGATTTTATAAAATCGTTTAAACTGATAAATTCAAGTTACTATTCACATATATTTAAAAAGCACCTATCAATTAAAAAAATCGTGCTTCAGGAAGTCAACAATGTTAGATAAAATTTTAAATCATAAGGTGATTCTGTTTTGGTCCATTTTCATCATGATCCTGTGTTCCATCATTATCACCCTATCATCTGAAAATACCCTGTCCGATAGCTTATCGATTACGTTTACTGTATTTGCAGGATTTGCCCTGTTTTTTACCGCAGCAATGTGGCTAGAAGATATGGTTCACGAAATCTGTAATCCTTAATTTTATTTCAGTTATTTCAGCCCGCTTTAATTTTTTTAAATTTAACCCATTACTTTTATAGCTTGTTCACTTTTATTTTATCCCTTCTTCCGACTTTAGCCCGTATTTTATCCCTTCTTCCGACTTTAGCCCGGGTTAAAAATCACGTATATTGAATGCCATTTCCGCACATGGGCCTTGTGAAATGAGCAAACAATTCGCGGTGGTTGGTCATCCAATCGAACAGTCACGTTCGCCAGAACTTCATCATGCTTTTGCACAAAAGACAGGTATTGACCTGAATTACAGCAAGCGCCTGGCTCCCCTAGATGGTTTTGAGGCCAACATTAAGACATTCTTTGCCGAGGGTGGCATAGGCCTGAACGTGACTGTGCCTTTTAAGGAACAAGCCTTTGCACAATGCCAAGTCCTGACTGAACGGGCCAAAATTGCCAAAGCGGTGAATACCCTGTGGATGCAAGATGGCCAACTGCATGGTGATAATACTGATGGTCAAGGTCTTGTCGATGCGATTAAGGCTCTGGATTGGAACCTGGAAAATGCTGACCTTTTAATTATTGGTGCAGGCGGTGCAACACGTGGCGTGGTCTACCCTTTGGTTCAGGCAGGCGTGAAAAAAATCGTGATTGCCAATCGCACCCTTGCCCGTGCCGAGCAACTGGTTGCCGATTTAAAAGATGCAGTTCCCCAAGCCACACTTGCTGCAATTTCTTTAAATGATTTGGCCGGTGAGTTTGATCTTGTCATTAATGCCACATCTGCCAGTCTAAGTGGCGATGCCCTGGTTTTGCCTGAATCTTTACAGTTTAAACAGGCCTATGAAATGGCCTATGGCAAACCGTCCAGCTTTTTAGACCAAGCCAAGGCTCGCGGTATTCCAACCTCAGAAGGTTATGGCATGCTGGTGGGGCAAGCAATTGAATCTTTCTCGATCTGGAATGGGATAAAGCCTGCCTTGAAAGATTTTCTATAACAATTTGAAATAAAGTGATTGAAAAGAAGTAAATACTTGCTTCTTTTCAACATTACCCAGAAAAGTGTCTTTGAATTGGATTTAATGACATCAAAATTCATTCACTGAAACTCATGGAAATTATTGAAATATTCACCTATCCAAAATTCGATATATCTACTAACACTCTAATTTAATTATTATTTAACAGATCTATTTTCATCAAACGTATTAAAAAAGTGAATCAAACCGTATAATCAGTTACATTAATAACTAAATTTATCTACTTATAATTCGCCTTTCTGACATTTTTCCCAGGCTACACCATCAATGTATTTTGATGAACAATGTGAATAATCAAACTATCGATTCGGATAATCCAAAACTATTTCTAAATTAGGATTAACACTATGCCAACTTATAAAGCTCCTTTACACGACATTCGCTTTTTAATGAATGAAGTTTTTGATTACCCAGAACATTATAAAACTTTATCGAATGGCGAAGCTGCCGACCCTGACACTGTAGATATGATTCTTGAAGGTGCAGCAGATTTTTGTGAAAACGTACTCTCTCCTTTAAACCAGTCTGGTGATGAAGAAGGCTGTCATTTTGAAAATGGCGAAGTTAAAACGCCAAAAGGCTTTAAAGAAGCTTATGACCAATTCGTGCAAGGTGGCTGGCAAGGTCTGTCTTATCCTGAAGAGTTTGGCGGTCAAGGCTTGCCAATGTCGCTTAACCTGATCAAATCTGAAATGATGGGCACAGCGAACTGGTCATTCACCATGTATCCAGGTTTGAGCATGGGCTGTATGAATACCATCATGCAGTTCGGGACTGAAGAACAAAAAAATACCTATATGCCGCATTTAACTGCGGGAACTTGGTCAGGCACCATGTGCTTGACTGAGCCGCAATGTGGTACAGACTTGGGACAGGTCAAAACCAAAGCTGAACCACAAGCGGATGGCACTTATAAAATTACCGGGACCAAAATTTTCATCTCGGCAGGTGAACATGACCTGACTGAAAATATTGTCCATATTGTGCTTGCCCGCCTTCCAGATGCGCCAGCGGGAACCAAAGGTATCTCTTTATTTATCGTACCTAAATTTACCCCGAATGCTGAGGGTGGCATAGGTGAACGCAACCCTGTGACTTGTGGTTCAATTGAACACAAAATGGGAATCCGGGCTTCAGCGACTGCTGTTTTGAATTTCGATGCTGCGACAGGTTACCTGATTGGTGAACCACACAAAGGTTTGCATGCCATGTTTACCTTTATGAACACTGCACGTATTGGTACAGCAGTTCAAGGTATTGCTCATGCAGAGTTGTCTTTCCAGGGTGCATTGCCGTATGCCAAAGAACGTATGTCTATGCGCGCTTTATCAGGCAAGAAAGACCCTGAGCAAGTGGCAGATGCAATCATTCATCATGCTGACGTGCGCCGTATGCTGCTGACTCAAAAATCCATTGCTGAAGGTGGTCGTGCCATGATTTATCATGCTGCACAGCTTGCTGACAAAATGACCGATGCGCTGACTCAAGGCGACCAGGCGAAGTTTGAAGAATATGATGACAAACTGGGTTTTTATACACCAATTCTAAAAGGCTTCTTGACTGAATTGGGCCTTGAAGCTGCTAACCACGGTATGCAAGTGTTCGGTGGTCATGGCTATATTAAAGAACATGGCATGGAACAGATTGCACGTGATGCACGTATTGCGACCTTGTATGAAGGTACAACAGGCGTTCAGGCACTTGACCTGATTGGCCGTAAAGTTCTGCTTTCATCTAAAGGTAAAGTGGTTCGTGACTATACTGCTGAAATCTTGCGTTTCTGCGGTCGTCATGCACGTAACAAATACATGCGCCGTTTTGCATGGGACTTAACCAAGATTTGTGCACAATGGAACGCTTTAACTGTACGCATCATGCTTGCAGCACGTAAAGACCGCGACATCGTCTCTTCAGCTTCTGTAGATTTCTTGATGTTCTCGGGCTATGCGATGATGGCTTACTATTGGGCGCAACAAGCTGCAGTCGCTTCTGAGAAATTGGAAGCGGGCAACGGCGCAGAAGCGCCTGAATTCTATAAAGCAAAAATCAAAGTTGCCGATTTCTACTTCGAGCGTATATTGCCGCGTACCCAAGGTCATGCTGAAGCCATGGTTAATCCATCAAAAACCATGATTTCTCTAGCACCTGAACATTTCAGCTTTGACTATTAATCTTTAAAGTCTGAACCAAAAAAAGAGCACTGCGGTGCTCTTTTTTATGCGCTACAATAATCTCAATGCAAGATCAATTTCCAAAGGCATAGAATAATAAAAAACCAATCTGCTAGCCTTGAAGATGAAAAAATTATTTTCGTTTCTGAGTCGCTTTTATCAGAGATATAGTGCATCTATTCCTCTCAATAGCCATCATCTTGAACAAGATTTTGATTCTACTGATCCCGCCAACTTGGGTGATGCTAACCAGCCCATTACATTAATCAGAACAGGACGGGGAAATGATCATATCCTTCAGGGATTGGCGCTTGATCACCGACACAAGTTTTTGTACACCACGCACGTTGAGGGCCTTCCTGAACAAGGCGTGATTAATAGATTTAAGCTAAACAGCTCCAATTTATGGTCTGCACAAGATGCGCAAAAACCCTCTGCGCTTATTGGTCATCAAGGCATTGTCGTCGATCCACAGAGTGACTTTATTTTTGCTTCTGCAGGAGCCGGAATTGCCAATAAAGGCTGGTATATTCTCAAGTTTCAATATATGCCCAATGCTGCGCCCAGTCATACCCAAGTCATTCAGGTATTTGATAAAACATACAATAAAATTACCAACACCATGCCTTCGATTACACCGGATGGAAAATATCTGCTGGTGCGAGGCAATAATCATAAAATCAATGTCATCCGTATTTTTAAATTAAATCTCATCACCGAAAAAAACTTAACGGATATTCGTTTCTTGTACGAAGATGAATGGCCGATTGATTCAGCTTTCACGCATGACAACTCTGCATTTCAAGGTCTGAGCACCGATGGAACTTATGTATATTTATTAGGTGGAAATAAAAATAAAGGCCCTAAACGAATTTATGTTTATGACTTAACAGGCAAGCTGGTTCAAAAAATGGATCATGTAACACTCGGTCATTTTGATAGTTTGTCTAATCATGCCATTCAATATTGGGAGCCAGAAGGCTTAACCGTAGATAGCCAAAACCATCAGCTCTACATTTTATATAGCATAGGAAATACCGGGCAGTTCCTGGGCCGTATCTATCGAATGGCAATTAACCTCTAATAACAACCCCCTAAAGAATAAATTTAATAAAAGCTGAATATTCTTAATAAATTGGGAATTTAAAAAAGAGTAAAGTCGCTTAATATTTTCATCTTAAGTTATTTAGCTACACTTTATCTCTAATCATGAAAATTCATTCCATTTCCACCTAAGATATATTGATTAGATATTTATGGTACTTTGTAAAAATTATGAAAGATTTATGAACAAATAGAATGAATAAACAATCATTTAACCTTTAAATCTAGTTTAAAACAATTCTAAAAGAATGACAAATATCACATTAATATAATTTGACACTTTTACAAAAGCCCTATAGGTAAGTCCACGGAATCTACACAAACTCCCCCTATGATGACCTCATTGAAAAATTAAGGGCATCGCCATGAAAAAAATGATTTCTACACTGATGATCGGTCTTATTGCTGCAACAGCGACTATGTCTGCAATGGCAGCTCCATCATTTGATCATAAGCATTCATCCGCTCCACATCATTTTAATAAAAAACCAATACCACCTAAATATGGCTTGCACCATGGGCCTCAGCATAAAGTGCCAGCGCATCACTTTAAAAAAGTAAGCCATAAAGCACCGTTCCATCATGACATGAAACATAACGTAGGTCCGCATCACAAAATGCCACCTAAACATCGTTAAAAAAAAGAGCGCTTCGGCGCTCTTTTTTATTAAACTCAGGATTTCGGTTTCACACTGCATAAGTGATCGAAATTCTGATTTTTATTTCCTATCTTTTATTTTATAAAATTGATACACATCAATGCCATTCATAACCTATGCTAAATTTGAAACTCATGTTTTTGCCAGCTAATCATGCAATTGATGAAATAGAACAGCTTTGGTGAATGATTAAAGTTCTTAGTTCTTTTTAAAGCCTTACCTGCATTATTAAAGAAACTCTTCCAATACCGAATTTAAAAACACATGTCCCTGTTCTGTACAAGACAAACGGTTTTGATCTTCAACCATCAATTGACGTGAACGTAAAGAATTTAAAAGTTCATCTAAATCAGCCAAGTTTAAACCTGTACGCTCATGATAAAGTTTTGCTTCCACACCATTATTTAAACGTAAGCCATTCATCATAAATTCAAACGGCATATCTTCATCTTCAATGCGCTTCAATTGTAAATGCTCTGCCGGCACTTTGGCTAAATAGTCTTTCGGTAAACGGGTTTTCTGAAAACGATAGACACCATCAGGCCGTGTCACTTTACCGTGGGCCCCTGCACCAATTGCCAGATAATCGCCAAACTGCCAGTAATTTAAATTATGTGCAGAGGGTTTTTCCTTACGCCAAGCCGACACTTCATAATTCACAAAACCATTGGCCTTTAAATAAGCCTCGCCCTGTTCCTGAATATCTTCCAAAACCTCTTCAACAGGTAAAACGGGTTGAGTACGGAAAAACACCGTATTCGGCTCAATAGTCAACTGATACCACGACACATGGGTTACGCCATTTTCCACAGCCAATTTTAAATCCAGTAACGCTTGCTCTAAGCTCTGTTCTGGCAAGCCATGCATTAAATCGACATTGATGCGTTCAAAGCCGGCATCGCGGGCTAAATGAATGGCATTGATTGCATCATCGTTACTGTGAATACGACCTAATTTTTTCAAGTGATCCGTATTAAAACTTTGCACACCAATGGAGAGGCGGTTAATTCCTGCCTCTAAATATCCTGCAAAAGGATCATGTTCCACTGTTCCCGGATTGGCTTCCAAGGTAATTTCACAGCCATCTTCAAAGGCAATAATGCTTTTTAGTTGATTGAACAACCACACATAACCTTTGGCAGAAATCAGTGACGGCGTACCGCCACCAATAAAGACACTATGAATCTGGCGACCTTGGGCAAAATCGAGCTGGGTTTTAAAGTCTGCAACCAAAGCCTGCAAATATTTCTGCTCTAAATCTAGAGACAGTTTCCCATCGGGTACAGCGTGCGAATTAAAGTCGCAATACGGACACTTCCGCACACACCACGGCATATGAATATATAAAGACAATGGAACAAGCGCAGGATTTAATTCAGCCAAGGAATAAGCTCAAAGCAGCAAAAAACAGGAAATATATTTTAACATGACTGCATCAAGACGCTAAGGAATACTGGCAGTGATTGTTTTAGACTGAGAAAAACTCAACAAGAATACATACTTAATATGATGAAAATATCCAGTCAAATGCTCTTGCTGTTACCACTTGCGATGGGAATCGGTATTGCGATGAGCCTGCAAAATGCCTTAAATAACCAATTACGCGAATATTTACATTCTCCATTGCAAGCTGCCCTTTTATCTTTTTTGGTTGGTACAATAGTGCTTGCCATACTGGTTTTTTTTCAATCCGCAGAAAAACCTAATTTTGCAACTTTAATCCAGATTCCCTGGTTTCTCTGGTTAGGCGGTTTTTTAGGTGTGTATGCCATCAGTTTGAGTATTTATGCCGTACCTAAACTGGGTTTTCTTATCCTGACCGGACTGGTTATTTTCGGGCAAATCGCCATGTCGATGTTACTGGATCATTTTGGCTGGTTTGGCGCTGAAAAAACCCCGATTAACTGGCAACGTCTTTTAGGAAGCTTGGTCATTTTCATTGGTGTAATGCTCACTTTGCAACGCTAAAGATCATGATCTTTATTAATAAATAATGAGTATTTTTTGTGTCTAATGTCACTGCTTTAACGACAACAACCCGCTTTGAATTAAAGCAACTCTTTCATTTGATGATTCCCATTTTAATCACACAATTTGCCCAGGCAGGTCTGGGGCTGATTGATACCATTATGGCGGGACATCTCTCCCCAACAGACCTTGCTGCCATTGCAGTCGGGGTCGGTTTATGGATTCCGGTGATGCTGTTATTCAGTGGCATCATGATTGCAACCACGCCTCTGGTTGCCGAAGCCAACGGGGCGCGTACTCCTGAAAAAATTGCCACCATTGCACGGCAGTCACTTTGGGTGGCGTTTATTTTAGGTATTATTGCTGCACTGATTTTACAGGTTATGCCGTTCTTATTGCCTGTTTTGGGCGTACCTGAAGCCTTGCTGCCTAAAGCTAGCTTGTTCTTGCATGCTATTGGATTGGGTATGCCGGCAGTGACGATGTATGCAGCGCTACGTGGCTACTCGGAAGCACTTGGCTATCCACGCCCGGTTACTGTCATTAGTCTGGTTGCACTGGTCGCACTGATTCCCCTGAACTTTATTTTTATGTATGGCTTAGGCCCGATTCCTGAACTGGGCAGCGCAGGCTGCGGGTTTGCTACGGCTATTTTGCAATGGCTGATGTTTATTGCTCTGGCAACTTATGTGTTTAAAGGTACGGCTTACCGCAAGACCCAAGTCTTTGCCGCATGGGAAAAAATTGATCCGTATTGGGTAAAACGAATTTTGCAGCTCGGTTTCCCGATTGGCTTAGCGATCTTTTTTGAAGTCAGTATTTTTAGTACCGCAGCAATTGTTTTAAGTCCTTTGGGCGAGACCTTGGTGGCAGCACATCAGATCGCCATTTCTGTCACCTCTCAATTATTTATGATTCCGATGTCACTTGCGATCGCACTCACCATTCGTATTGGCACTTATTATGGTGAAAAAAACTGGCTGGCAATGCGTAAAGTCCAGTTTCTGGGATTACTGACCGGCACGATTTTAGCAATTGCCACCATGGCATTGATCTGGTTCTTCCGGCCTGAAATTATTTCGATTTACACTTCTGATTATGACGTGGCACAAGTGGCGATGTATCTGTTGTTATTTGCAATTGCCTACCAGTTGATGGATGCATGGCAAGTCAGTGCTGCAGGTTGCCTGCGTGGCATGCAAGACACTAAAGGTCCAATGTGGATCACCATGATTGCCTACTGGGTCATTGCCTTCCCTGTTGGACTTTACTTGGCACGCTTTACCGAAATGAAAGCCGCTGGCGTTTGGGTCGGCTTGATTGTGGGTTTAACGGTTGCCTGTGTGCTGTTACTGACCCGTTTATTTATGATTAACAATCGGATCAAAACTGCTTAAATAGCTCGATCTCATTCCTTTTCTCATGAAAAAGGGATGAGATAAATAACAAAATGAATAAAAAATAATCACAATCACTTCATCCATTTAAGCTTTAAAAAATGTTTTTAATGCTTAAAATCGAACAGTAAAAACGCAGCTTTTAACAATTTAAAGTAGGCAATATGGAGTTTAGCGCCTATGATCATTGAAACCCATCTTTGATGATCTTGAGGAATATCGCATGGCAAAAACGGCTAGCACACCCGGTCGTCGCTTTATGAAACTTGCCAGTATGACGGCGAGCATTGCAACTAAAACCGTCTCAAATTCGATCAAAAATTTTAATGCCGATGAAGAACAAAAAAATGCTTCGCGCAGTAAACTTTTTCAGGATATAGGTCTGCAAATTGCGGATACCCTGGGCGAAATGAAAGGTGCGGTCATGAAAGTGGGGCAAATTGCGTCACAATATAAAGATATCTTTCCGCCAGAAGTGGCTCGTGCCATTAGCAAGTTACAGCGCCAAGCCCCTGCGATGCCTTTTGCTGAAATTAAAGCTCAAGTCGAAAAAGAACTGGGTAAACCGCTCAATCAAATCTTCAAGCACTTCGATGAACAGCCTTTTGCTGCCGCGTCTATTGGACAGGTGCATAAAGCTTTTCTGCCCAATGGCCAGCAAGTGGTGGTCAAGGTGCAATATCCGGGGGTTGATGAAGCCTGCGAAAGTGATCTGAAACAAGTGCGTTTGGCTTTACGCTTAATGGGTGTGCTGAAAGTTGACCGCAAACTGCAAGATCGACTGTTCAAGGAAATTCAGGAAAGTTTGGACAATGAATTGAATTATGAAATTGAAGCGCAAAACCTGGACGTTGCGCGTACATTTCATGAAACGCTAGACAGTAAAATTATTATTCCCCAAGTGTATAAAGACTATTCATCGCGACATATTTTAACCTTGAGCCTAGAACAGGGTGAAAGTATTGAAACTGCCAGCAGCTGGTCTCAAGACACCCGCAATGAACTGGGTCGCCGTTTGTTCCGCGCCATTGGACAAGAGATTTTCTATTTAAAACGTTTCCATTGTGACCCGCATCCGGGCAACTTTGCCTTCCGTGAAGATGGCACGGTAATTATTTACGATTACGGCGGTGTAAAAACATTATCCGGTGAAACTGTGCAGCACTTTAAGCATTTGGTGCAGTCTGCCCGTGAAGGCAATATTGCCGAGATGGAGCAACATTTGGATGCCCTGCATGCCATTTCAGAACAGGGGAAATTCCCGGCTGAACTTTATAATCAATGGTTGGAAGTGCTGATGCGTCCCCTCACCACGATGTATGATTTTGAAGAAAACTCGGCACATCATGATGGTATGGAACTGCTTAAGCCTTCGCTCAAATACTGGGATGTATTTAAACCTTCGCCAGAGACATTGATGGTGAATCGTACAGTTTCAGGTCATTACTGGAACATGATTCATTTAAAAATGCATGACAATCTGAATGACCTGTTTGATGAACTGGTGCCACCGCGTCATTAAACTCTGCATAAAACCCAAATACGGCTCCTGATTTGGGTTTTATTTGCCAAAGTAATAGTTATGTTATAACATAATATTATTAACAGCCACTATTAACAATAATTTTGGAGTCCATCATGCGCGCCAACATCCATCCAGAATATCGTGAAGTTTTATTCCATGACACCAATGCAGATGTCTATTTCATTATTGGCAGTACCTTACAAAGCCAGCAAACTAAAAGCTATCAAGGTCAGGACTACCCTTATGTGACTTTAGATGTCTCAAGTGCGTCTCATCCGTTTTATACCGGTGAACAACGTCAAGCCAGCAATGAAGGTCGTGTGGCAAGTTTCAATAAACGTTTTGCGCGTTTCAAACGCTAACATGAACTTCATATTGTTTTAAGATTTAAGCGTTAGTCTTAAAACTTGAAAAGCCCAAGTCTATTCCTCCAGCTTGGGCTTCTTTTTATATTTTAATTTATCTTTATATTTTAAAACTATTCAGATTTATTTAGTCTGTAACAGGCATTGGAACAGATAAAAACCCAATGCCAAAAATATTACGCCTACAAGTACACTGGAAATCACATAGCCCAAAGCAAGTGTGGTTTGACCATGTTTTAAGAGTTGAAAGGTTTCCAGACCAAAACTTGAAAATGTGGTGAAGCCTCCCAAAATACCAACCATCAAAAACAGCCGCGCTTCATTTTGCAAGCTCGGAAATTTTTGGCTATAGGCAAAGAAAATACCGGCCAGCAAGCAGCCAAAGATATTTACCCACCAGGTCGTCCACGGAAACATGCTTGTCGGTTTAAGCAAAAATACCCCTGCGCCATAACGCAAACTTGCGCCAATTGCACCGCCCATCGCCACCAGTAACCAGCTCATTTATTTTGTCCAATATCGGGTGTATATAACATGTCTTATCTACACTACCCTGTTTTCGTTGAACAATACTTTTGCATGAATCTGTATTTTTTACAAAGAAATAATGCTGAATAAAGCACATAAAAATTGTTATAGTCTTGCGGTTAAATTCACTATTTCTATGGATTGAGAAAATTATGGCTCAAGATTTATTGGCACAGCTTCAAGCAGGCGAAGCGAAATTTGCAGATGTAATTGCATATATTGAAGCCGGTTATAGCCACACGCCAACCGCATTTAAAAATGGACAACAAGCCAATGCTGCCACTGAGAATCAGGGCAGTGTCAAAGTATTTTCTTTTGCTCAATTAAATGGTTTAGATCAGGCACAAACTTTAAGTTTATTCGCTGAACATTATGCTGCTGTATTAGCGACCCCTGATGCAACCGATCACCAGAATATTCGCCAGTTTATGCAAAATGGCTGGGATGGCATTCAGTTCGAAGGTCAGGCTTTAACTGCAAAATAACTTTATATCTAAGTCTTGGCATATAAAAAAGCCCGCTTTATTAAAGTGGGCTTTTTTTTGTCTCTCCCTGGCAAAAAAGAGAACTAAAAAAAGAGGACTTAAAAAACAGATTAAATCAGGAAACCCTGACCCGACACGACCATTCATCAATGGCCTTCTGCTCCCACTGGCGAGCATGTTTCACGTGAATCCATTCTTCACCAGGTTGGAGTGCAGTAAAACGAAACAATTTTTCGCCTGCTACACCGACCATCGCTTGCTGACTTTTAAGCACATCTTGCCGATAGATTTCTTCGACTTTCAAGATATTCTGCGGCTTAGCCACTTGCCAAAGATAAGCTGTCGTCGGGTTCTCTGGCAGGGTTAATTCCAGCGTTTGTCCTACATCCATTTCCAGTAAAGTCGGACATTTGTGTGTGAGTGAATAGACATGGGTTTTTCCATCCACTGTTGGACTCATGCTGCTACACCCGACAATCGACAACCCCAATATTGCAGCAAAAACTATCGCTAAACCTTTCATCCTAAACTCTTATAAATTTTTGAAAGAAATTAACTTTTTACTTTTTCAATCCACTGAATTGAACTGACGCGGAATAATTCGCATGCGCCATCGCCGGTGTCTGTTGGGGTTAATGATGAGGTCCAGACCAAATCTTTATCTTTAATTTCAACCAACTCGCCTTTTAAACGCACCAGATCACCCCGTTTTACGTTTTTAATTTGTTTGGCAATTTGTGGGTTTGCAGGAATGATGTGCATATTCGAGACCATCTGCATGGCTTGCTCTTTCGGCACAGGCAGGCGATCAATTTTCCAGTTTAAATAGCGGTCATATTGATTCACGGAAATGTGTCGTGCAATTTCAGGTTCAGCAAATAGGCCCCAGCTCACCGCATAATCAATCGGTGAAAACTTGGCCTGCTGATCATGCGCATAAATTTTCGAGCCTAAAATCCGAAAATCACCCTTAAAAGTTTGCAGCTTTTTAATGGATTGATCTTTAGAAAGCGGTGCCAAACCTTTCGCAATATTATAATCGACAGATGCGCTGGCACTCACTTGTAACATACTGCTTGCAAGTAAAGCACTGAATAATAATTGTCTAGTCATCTGTGTACCTCAAAACGAATTTCTTTATTTTCAACTTTTATCTTAAGTCATGAAACTTAAATCACCATATGGACTTGGTAACAATATAGATATATTCAGTCACTTTTTTGTCTTATTAATTGACTGAAATATCTATTAAACTAACCACCTATAAAGAAAAATTAAGCAAACAATGATTTATAAATTTTATCAGCAACATATTTTCCCGCATTTGCTCAATCAGGTGATGCAAACACCCAGCCTGATGGATCAGCGCCGCGAATTACTACTCCCGATTTCAGGTCAAGTTTTGGAAATTGGTTTTGGTACAGGCGTAAACCTGCCTTTTTATCAAAATGTCGATACGCTATATGCCCTCGAACCGAATCCGGATATTTATCAACTTGCTATCCAGCGCGTGCATGAAAGTGCGATCCATGTCCAGCATGTTCAGGCCAGTGCAGAAAAGCTGCCTTTTGCCGATAACAGTATCGAGCACATTGTCAGTACCTGGACGTTATGCAGTATTGAAAATTTACCGCAGGCTTTGACTGAATTGCACCGTGTGCTGAAACCGAGCGGTACTTTGCATCTGGTTGAGCATGTTCAGTATCAGGACAACAAAACCCTTCAACATTTGCAGAATTTACTGACCCCAATTCAAAAGCGTTTGGCGGATGGCTGTCACCTAAACCGTAATATTGAACAAGCGCTGTTGGATGCAAATTTCAGCTTTAAAGAGCAACATTATTTTGATGCGGCGGGTATTCCCAAAATTGGCAGTCTGATGTTGTTTGCCCGTGCTGAAAAAGCATAAGGGTTGAATTGACTTAAACTCAATCCTCTGCTCGAAAATCTGTTACCCAAATTAAGTGTGAAAGTGTATGAATTAAAATTCATTAATTATCATTAAAGTCCATTAATCATCAAAGTTGATGCGAACGGTTTCAAAACGCACACGACCTTGGGCAATGGCCTGAGCAATTGCTTGCTGTCCTTTGGTGAGTCGTGCCCCGCCACTTTTAATATCAATCAATACCACTTCAATATCTTCAGCTCGACCTTCACCGTCGCGTAAGTCGGTATAACCGTCAAATACCACGTAATCGACCGGATCACCCAAGAATTTGGCATCACTGGGCAAGTATTGAAATTCGGGCATAATTGGAGCCAGCTGCTCTGCCATTTTACCTTTTAACACCGCCCGACTGGTATTCACACTACGCTTTTGCGCACTGGTTAAAGCCTGCTGATGCTCCAGCTCTAGCTCGGCAATATACCGTTCATACTCTGCCTTGACCCGCCCATTACGAGTATTGCTTAAAATCAGGGTGGTTAACACGACCCCTATACACGCACCAATTAACATTGCCATCCAGATGGACATTATTTTTTCCTAATCCAAAAAAGTACCGCCACATGGGTCTTTAAGACTTTTGTCATGTGTCATATTCGTCGCATCAAACAATGATATGCTAGGACTGAGCAGTATAAAATCGTCAGGGTCATGAAAACAATCTTAATTGCAAATCAGAAAGGTGGATGTGGCAAAACCATTACCGCAATCAGCCTCTCTGCTGCGTTAGCACAAAAAGGTTACCGTGTTGCATTGGCGGATGCCGATAAGCAGAAATCAACTTTGCAATGGCTTAAACACCGCCCTGAAGATGCTGCCCCGATTCAAAGCCTGGACTGGCGTCCGGGAAAATCCATGAATAATGTGCCTAAAAATTTGGAATATCTGATTATAGATGCGCCCGGAGCACTTTCTGGTGAACATTCAGAACAGCTGATTGGTGAAGCTCACGCCATTATTACCCCATTACAGCCCTCATTTTTCGACATCGATAGTACGCGCCGTTTCTTGAAGCATTTACACGACATCAAGCGTATTCGTAAAGGCAAAGTACAGATTTTACTTTTGGCCAATCGGGTTAAAGCCAACAGTGCCAGTACCAAAGAAATTCAGGAATTTTTCAATAAAATTGAACAACAACCTGTCGCCTGGATTTCTGAACGAAGCGCTTATAGTCAACTGGCCATGCAAGGTTTAACCATATTTGATAAAACGCAAAAAAACTATTTAAGCATGCAAAATCAGTGGCAACCGGTTCTAAATGCCATTATTGATGATCCGACCAAATGGTTTTAGGTTCATCTAGGCCATGCCTTCGCACCTAGAAAGCAGAGTTGTTTATTCATTATTCACTAGAACTTACTCGGCTTTCATTCTCGCGAGCTTTTTTTTCAGTTAAGATGGCATGGACCTTAGAAACAAATCAGTGAATGCAGTGCAACAGTACGCGCCAACATTACAAAAAGTATTATTATTTGGATTGTTTTTCATCCTCCTTTTCTTGAGTTTTAACGTCCTCAAATATTTTATTGTGCCTGTACTTTGGGCAGCTATTATTGCTTATATGACCTGGCCTTGGTATCAATGGATTTATCGCAAGACTGGCTCACGTGCCATGCTGAGTGCGACCATTATGATCACCCTGATCATTTTGCTGATTGGCATTCCGCTGACCTTCGGTATTTTCATGCTGCAGCATGAAGGTCGAAATTTATATTATGAATTGCAAAAACAGGTGTTCTCGGGTCATTTAAATGTTCCGCAATTTATTCGCGATTTACCGTTTATAGGCAAGGAAGTGAATCGCACCTTACATGACATCAATACTGACCCGAACAGTATTGTGCAAACGGTTTCCAGCTGGATTCAAGGTCATCTCAATTACGGTCGTTTCGTTTTAAATGAAATTGGTAAAAACATCGTTAAACTGTGTTTTGCCGTATTGTCACTGTTCTTTTTTTACCGCGATGGCCAAACCATTCTGAACCAGGTCAGCAAAGCCTTGGAAATGATTATTGGTCCACGTGTCCATCATTATTTAGATACCATTTCTGAAACCACGCGTGCTGTGGTGTATGGCGTAGGTTTAACCGCAGTGGCACAGGCTGTTTTAGCCGGTTTAAGCTATTTTGTTGCCGGTGTGCCCAATCCGATGGTACTCACTATCGTCACCTTCTTATTGGCGCTGATTCCATTTGGAACACCACTGGCTTATGGCTCAGTCGCATTATGGCTGTTCTCGCAAGGACAAACTATGGAAGCCATTGGAGTGATGGTCTGGGGTGTCTGTATTGTCAGTACTTCGGATAATGTGATTCGTCCTCTGGTGATTTCGGGTGCCACACAAATTCCCTTCTTGCTGATTATGTTCGGGGTATTGGGCGGTATTGCGAGTTTTGGTCTGGTCGGTCTGTTTATTGGTCCAGTGATTCTTGCAGTCTTGCTGGCGATTTGGCGCGAATGGCTTCATGAAACCAATGAAGTGGGGCCATTCATGCTGCCAAAATCCACCATGGCCTATGATCTTGACGATGATAAAGACCTATCCAATCCAGATCAAAGCTAAGCTTTAAGTTTAAGAAACTCATACATTCAAATACTTAATCCTTATTGAATTGCATCTGATGCCTTGTTTGAATGGTCAAGGTCATAATAAAACAAAAGGATGTAATTCAATGTCGTCTTCACTGTTCAAATTAACGACGCTCTGCGCCCTTGCAGGTGTTGCAATGCTAGGCTGTACACACTCCCCGACCTCATCTACAAATGCTGAACATAAAGCCACTGTTCACGCCGTGTCTGCTCAAGGCGTAGGTAAAGAAATTGGTACCATTAAGTTCAAAGACAGCCCAGCAGGTTTAGTCATTAATACTCATTTATCTGAACTGCCACCCGGCCCTCACGGTTTCCATATTCATGAAAAAGGTTCATGTGACCCTGCTGAAAAAGATGGAAAAATCGGGGCTGCGATTGCAGCGGGCGGTCATTTCAACCCGAATCAGGCACCGCATCACGGCACACCGATTACTGGTCATTTAGGTGATTTACCGCTGTTAAATGTCGATGCTCAAGGTAACGCTAAAGTCACTTTAGTGGCACCTCGCTTAAAACTGGCCGATGTTCAAGGCTTGGCAATCATGGTTCATGCCGGTGGCGATAACTATGCGGATCAACCTAAACCTTTAGGTGGCGGCGGAGACCGGATTGCCTGTGGCTTAATTCAATAATTATTCTTCAAAAACATCAACAAAAAGCAGGCTTAATGTCTGCTTTTTTTGCTCCCTAAATTGCAAAATAACTCAAACAAATCCCGCAATTAAAACGATCATAAATTGACAGCACAGCGAAAAAAGCTCACGCTATATTCACAATAATTTATCTTTAGAAAAAACGTGAATAGCCTGAAAGATTTGCTTCAACGCTTTAAATCCAATTCCATTCTGATCTATTGCTTCCAGATTTTTATTGTTCTGACGGGCACAACCTTAGGCTTGCTGTTTTTAGGTTATGAAGCCTTAATTGTTCCGGTAACCTTAGGTGCTATTGCCACGGCTCTGACCGATTTTGATGATCGCCTAAGTATTCGCCTGCGCAATCTGGTCTATGTCTGCATTCTGTTTTTTGGCGTCAGCAGTATTCTTGAATTTCTCTATCCCTATAAACTGCTTTTTATTCTGTATTTATCGCTGTCGAGTGCCGCTTTTATTTTAATGGGCGCTTTGGGGCAGCGTTATGCCACCATTTCTTTTGGCACCATTTTATTGTCCATTTACACCATGTTTGGACTGGGTGAATACAGCGAATGGTACCAGCAGCCGAGCTATTTCGTGCTGGGTACAGTGTGGTATGGACTGACTTCAATCATCTTTTATTTACTTAAACCGACTCAGGCCGTCCAAGACAATTTGGCTGCCAACTTCAATGCCATTGCTGCATTACTGCTTGCTAAAGCCCGTCTGTTTGACCCGGATAATACCGACAATATTGAGCCACTCCTGTATGAACTTTCCTTAAAAAATAGCGAAGTAGTACAAAGCCTGAATACCACCAAGGCCTCTTTACTGACCCGTTTAAAAGCCTCTCGCGCCAATAAAAATACCATTTACTGGCTGAATCTTTATTTTCTGGCGCAAGACATTCATGAACAGGCGACCTCCAATTATCTGCATTATGAAAATATTCATAAAAACTTTAGCCGTACAGATCTGATCTTCCGCATTCAAAAGAATGTAAAACTGCATGCTTTATCCTGTCAGAAACTGGCGCGAGATATTCTCAGCCATCAGAGCTATCAGTCGAATCCGGATACAGATATTGCCATTGCCAATCTGGAAAGTTCCATTCAATTATGGATTGAAGAAAATCCGCAGAATCTGGAAGTGAAAAATCTGCTGCTGATTTTAAGGAATTTGAAAAAAATTCAGGAACAGTTCATCAATTTAAGTCATGAGCAAAATAACTATCGTCAAAACTACCTTCAGCATCAGGAAAATATAAATCTGCTCGACGATGATATTCATGATGTGCCCGATTTATGGCTGAAACTCAAACAGCATCTCACGCCTCATTCAGCGCTATTTCGTCATGCGGTGCGCATTGCCTTTGTTTTTGCCGTAGGTTATGCCATCTCATTGCTGCCATTTGCCAAAAATGGTTACTGGATTTTACTCACCAGTTTATTTGTCTGCCAGATCAGTTATTTCGCCACCAAAAGCCGTTTAAAACTGCGTACTTTAGGCACGATTTTAGGGGTACTTTTAGGCATTCCGGTTTTATATTTTGTTCCGAGCATTGAAGGACAACTGGTGCTGACCATTATTTCCGGGGTGTATTTTTTCTATTTACGTTCCAAAAAATATGCCATGGCAACGCTGATGGTCACTTTAATGGTTTTACTGATTTTCAATTTAAAAGGTGCCGGTTATGCCATTATTTTACCGCGGATTGTCGATACCATTTTAGGCTGCTTAATTGCATGGTTTGCAGTCAGTTTTATCTGGCCAGACTGGAATTTCCGTAATATTTCCAGCACCATCAAAAAAAGTAACCAGGCCACTTTGGACTATTTCGATGCGGTGGTGAAGCAGTACCAGTTCGGCAAAAACAACAGTCTAGATTACCGCCGTGCCCGTCGTACCGCACACAATGCGCAAATTGAACTGTCGAGCATGATTTCCAGTTTAAGTACCGAACCCAATCCCAATCAGGCGCTGATTCATTCTGCCTTTCGCTATCTGGTCTATAGCCACAGTCAACTCAGTTATGTTTCAGCTTTGGGCAGTCACCGTGAACAGGTAACGGATGCGCAAGTGCTAGATTTAATGCTGTGGTGTAAAGACACATTGTTCGCCGTGCTGTTACAGCAACAGCCTTTAGCTGAAGATAAAATTCAAGATAAACTTCAAGAAATTAAACAGATGAGTACGCAGGAAAATCTGTCTGAAGATTTATTATTGGTACTGAAACAAATCAGCTTATTACTGGAAACACTGCCTGAATTATTGAAATTAAGAACCGAGTTATGGGCACAGGAAATTAAATAATCCGAGTTAAACAGTTGGATATAAGTGATTGATATATTTTATAAATATATTTATTTTTAATTCCCTGCTACTGCAATATTCAGTACACTCATGCTTGATTCTGATTAATTTAAGCATGAGCATGAATATTCAAACTTTACGTATCATTGGTCTTTTGGAAGGAATTTCCTTTCTGCTGCTTTTGTTTATCGCAATGCCGATGAAATATATGCTGGATAATCCGGTCTTGGTGAAATATGTCGGCATGGGGCACGGCGTACTGTTCATGCTGTTTTTAATCGTGTTGTTTACGGTATGCGAAAAACAGAAATGGTCAATTTATATGTTTATTCTGGGCTTAATGGCATCCATTCTACCGTTCGGCACTTTTGTTTTCGATCGGAAATTAAAAACTTTTCAGCAGCCAATTGCTGAGTCCAAGATATAGTTTCTAATTAAAGAGTTATTCCCTTTTTCAGCAAATAATAATGTTCCCTTTCCTTCTAGAAGAGGTTGTTTATTCAATTTGTAATTTTATTTTTTGATAAAGCGATCTGATCTTGAATAGAATGCTTGGAAAGTGAGTTAAACAAATTCCCTCACCCCAGCCCTCTCCCTGAGGGAGAGGGAGTATTTTTTATTAAAAAAATATAAAGACATTAATTTCAAACCCATATGTTCCCTCTCCTTTTAGGAGATGAGCAGCGCTGCTGCGCAAGGGAGAGGTCATTTTACAATCTAAATAAACCTTCATCCCTTGCAGGATATATTCCTCGTCTCCCACAGGGAGAAGGTGCTTTTCTCTTTTTAAATGGTAAAGAGCTAAAACCTTCCCTGCTCTACCCGTTCTTTTAAAATCTGTTTCAGCATGCTTCGGGGAAAACTAAACCATAGCACGATTAAAACAAAACACGCCACGCTATATGCCCACAAATGGTACTGTTCATACATCACCCGCACCAGTTCAATAATAATAAAGAAGCTGAACATCAGCAGCATCGACACGGCTGCTGCAACTGTGCCTTTGGATACTTCTGATGACATCAGTGCAAAACGGTAAAGCACCGAAAAACTAATCCCTTCACCAAAACTGATTAAAGTCATGCCTGCAATCAAGCACCAGATCAGATAATCCGTCCAAATCACACCGGCAATTAAAACCACTGTTCCCAGCAACATAACCGGTAAACCAATCAATACTGATTTACCCAAAGCCAGTTTGTCGATAATTTTGATCAACACGATATTGCCGAGGATTAATCCACCCAAGACCGGAAATTGTGCCAAGCCATATTGCATGCTGCTAAAGCCCAATTCTTCGACCAATATTACAGGTGAAAGTGCAATCCACAGCATCAGCGGCATACTGACCATAGGTAGTGCCAAAGTCATGCCTAAAAAACGTTTATTTTTATAGACCTGTTTAAAGTCATCCAGCACATAACTCAGTGGCTGTTTCGGAATGCTTAATTTGGTGTCCGGCATTTTGGCGTTTAAACCAAACCAGCTTAAAAAAGCCAAAAATGCGATACCAATAAAGCCCCAATGCCATGACACATGATCAATCAGGAAGGCACCGACCACAGGACCGAGCAAGGGTGCAAGCAAGGAAATATTTGCCATCAGCGCCATGACTTTAATCGCGTCACGTTCTTCAAAAGTTTCCTGAATAGCGGCATAACCGACAGCGGTGATTACAGTTAGACCGATCCCCTGTAAAAAGCGCAGCGCTAAAAAGCTTTCAATATTTTGTGTGAATAAAATCAGTAAGCAACATAGTACAAAGAACAGCACACCCGAAAGTAATACTTTTCTGCGTCCCAAACGGTCGGACAATGGACCCAGTAACCATGCCACGCATGCCCCACCCAGCAGGTAAAATGACATGGAGGATGGTGCCCATGAACTGCTCACGCCAAAGTCTTTGGTAATGGCGAGCATGGCGGGTTGAACCAAGTCGTTGCCGATATAGACGGAAAATTCAAACAGGACCAATGCCAATGGAAACATGAGCGTGGCACGGTTTAAGGTGGTGGTTTGAACTTTTTGCATTGTTTTTCTACATAGGGTTATAGGCTTGCGGGACGAAATACTATTTTTAGGGAGATCAGCATTCGCCCAATGACAAGCATTGAGTATTTAAATTAAATTTTGAAAATATATAAAGCAATAAAAGGTTAAGAGCATGATTTTTAAGTCATGTTTCATTCATAAGACAATTAGATTTCAAAGATGGGCACTCAAACAAAAACACCTACTTGGCTGAGTAGGTGTAGTTTAGCAGAGGCAGTTTAAAGCGTCGATCAAGCTTTAAAATTCAACTGAGATTTTGCTTCATTTTCAGAGATTCTGCCAGAACTTTATTTACTTCAGCTATTAACTTAACCTGTTCAATTGAAACATCATTGAAATTTTTGATATTTGATGAGTCATTATAAAGTTCCTGTCCAAAGAAGCGATCAGCAAGAATTTTACGTAATTCAAGTCGATCTTCATCTTTAAACTCACGTGCATATAAAGGGAATGAGGCGAGTTCAGTACCTAACATTTTTGCTTTATAAGCTACTTTTCGATGCTTAGAAGATTCTCGAGTTAAATACCAAGCAGGTGTTGTTAAGCTAAAAAGCATCAACGTTTTTAATAAACTGTCCCAGCCAAAAGGAATATAAATATAAGAACTATCTCTCAAGTGATTCCAATTTTGAATTGATAAATTTAGGAATCCAAGTAATAGGAATGCACCTATCACAGCGAAAATTAATAATGCCCAATTTCTATATTTGTCTGCTAACAAAATTTCTTGGTCAGAAATATTATCATATAAACTCTGTATCTCAGAGTTGCTTCCTTTATCAATCAACTCATTTAAAAAGCTATTTTTATTCTTTATTTCTTGAATAATATTTTCAGCATCTTGTGCTAATGATTTTATTTCTTTATTTTCCTCGACTACTTTTTTAGAAGTATGAGTGATAATCTCCATTTCCTTTTGTAAGGATTGAATTTCTTTTTTAAAACTTTCCACGTTATTAGTAAGGTAATAATAATTTTTAAACTGTCTTAAAAATTTCCTTAAATTTTCCGCTGAATTTTTGTCTATATTATTAAAATCTTTAATATCTATATTTTTTAAGTCATCAATTAAAATTGAAGATATTTTCTCTAAATTAGATAGAATTTGATTAATTTTTTCTTCAGCACTATGATCATATAAATAATATAAATCACTTAGTTGAGCTAACCAATCTATCAATATTCTTTCATTTGGTAAATGATAAAAATATTCCCATTCATTATTAGCATTATCTATATTTTTGTAAAAGTTATTTAGATTTTCAAAATTGATTAAATTAATCCCTGTATTAGACAATACATATAATTTCTCATGAATTTCTCTAATTATTTCATTGATTTCCAATTGATTCATATTTCCCCCAAACGTAAAAAAGCGCATCAATCGATACGCTTTTTATGAGGCATCACAGCCTAATTTTCAACTATAAATCAAATATTTATTAAGAGCATTTTGCTTTTTGAAAAGACTTGGTATTTTTGCTGCGCATACATTGATACTCAGCTTGCGTACCTGTTTTCTTCCAGTCACCATCTACATTTTTAAAACTGTACGTGGTACGAATCGAACGAACGGAATCATCCCTTAAACCTGTTTCGGTTACTTTTACCTGTGCAGCTGTTGGTGACTCAGCACTGTTAAAGTATTGACGAATCTCAACCGTTGCCGAGTCCTTACGCAAATCAGGTCTTTTTTTCAAGACTTGCTGCAATGGCGTACCGGATGAACCAAGATTCACTTTAGAGGCTAATTTTTGGGTCGTTGCACAGCCCGACATTAACCCTAAACAAATGACTGAGGCAGAGAGTAGACGTAACATTGGGAAATCTCCCCCATAAAAAAAAGGCACTGCATCCATGATGCCATGCCTTTTTTTCTGACTCGATAACAGTTATGTAGTCATCGGTAAAACAACTTATAGATCAAATATTAAAGATCGAATAATTTACCTGGGTTCATAATACCGTTTGGATCGAATACCTGTTTCAAAGCTTTCATGTAACCAATTTCTTCTTCAGAACGGGTGTAATCAAGATATGGCTTTTTGGTCATACCCACGCCGTGTTCCGCAGAAATCGAACCGTCATATTTTTTCACGGTTTCGAACACGTATTTATTTACCACCTGACATTTGGCAAAGAATTCATCTTTACTTAAATCAGCAGGTTTCAAGATATTCAAGTGCAAGTTACCGTCACCAATATGACCGAACCAGCAGATTTCAAAGTCTGGGTAGTTTTCAGCAACAATTGCATCAATTTCTTTAATAAATGCAGGAACGTGAGTAATCAGTACTGAAATGTCATTTTTATATGGTGTGAACGGTGCGATCGATTCAGAGATATCTTCACGTAAACGCCATAAGCTATGCACTTGGTCCAGGTTTTGGCTCATTACGCCATCAAGCACCCAACCTTGTTCCATACAATGCTCGAAGATTTCCATCGCAGCATCCATGATTGGTTCAAATGGCGCTTCAAATTCAAGCAATACATAGAAAGGACAAGCCGTTTCAAATGGACGTTGTACATGACCATTGTCCAGCACTTTCTGCATTGCGAGTTCACCAAAGAATTCGAATGCAGTTAAATCGATTTTCTTCTGGAATGCGTGAAGTACCGGCATGATCGCATCAAAGTCAGGCACACCCAGTACCATCACTTGTAAATCATGCGGTTGACGCTCAAGCTTAATTTCAGCTTCAGTGACTAGACCTAAAGTACCTTCACCACCAATGAACAAATGCTGTAACGCATAACCGGTCGCGTTTTTAATCATGCCTTTGTTCAGGCGCAGGATGTCACCTTTACCTGTCACGACAGTTAAACCCAGTACCCAGTTACGTGTCATGCCGTATTTAATCACTTTAATACCGCCTGCATTGGTACCAATATTGCCGCCAATGTGTGAAGAACCTGAAGATGCAAAATCGACCGGGTAATACATGCCCTGATCGGAAGCATAATTCTGCAATTGTTCAGTCACTACACCGGCTTGCACACGGACCATACGGTCTGCAGGGAAAAACTCAAGAATCTGGTTCATCTTTTCCATGCTAACGACAATTTCACCGTTCGATGCCACAGCACCGGCAGATAAACCGGTACGGCCGCCAGATGGGGTAATCGCAACATTAAATTGATTTGCCAGTTTTACAATCTGTTGCACTTGTTCCGTGCTAGATGGAAAAACGATGACCGATGGATTTGGATCAAAATGTTTCGTGTGATCTCGACCCCAATTTTGAAGGCTATCCGCATCAGTTTTAATGCGGTTTTCACCGACAATGGCTGTCAATTGGTTTAATAACTCAGGTGTTAAAGCGACTGGAGCATTCATCGTTTGCAGACCTAGCAAGAAATATACAAGTGGTGGATGGTCTATAGAGCATTCATTTGTAAAAAGATTAACAATGCAATGGTGTCCTAGACTGGCGTGAACATAAAAGCAACAGCATGGCTGTGGCCTTTTTCACTGCACAGCATTATAAGGCATTTTCCACTGAAACCCTGCGGAAATAAACATTTTGACAATCTCGCCTTAAATATTACAGCTTTAGTTAGACCAAAATCTGTAGGGCACGGCGTATGTATTGTAAAAATACCTATGCTCTCCGTCATAAAGGAAATGTATATAGACCCTCCTCGTATGTTATCATATCGCGACTAAATTTGGCCTTTGTAGCGGAGCCGTAATGAGCCAACATCTTTCTCTACCTAAAGATAAAATTCGTTTCTTGTTGTTAGAAGGCGTTCATCAAAACGCAATCGACACATTAAATGCTGCTGGATACACCAACATCGATTACCGTAAAACTGCGCTTGAGGGTGAAGCGTTGAAAGAAGCGGTTAAAGATGCTCACTTCATCGGTATTCGTTCACGTACTCAACTGACTGAAGAAGTATTTGAAGCAGCCAACAAGCTGATCGCTGTTGGCTGTTTTTGTATCGGTACTAACCAAGTTAATCTGAATGCTGCGATGATTCGCGGTATTCCAGTATTTAACGCACCGTATTCAAATACCCGTTCAGTTGCTGAACTTGTACTTGCTGAAGCAATTCTTTTACTTCGTGGCGTTCCTGCGAAATCTGCTTCTACTCACCGTGGTGGCTGGAACAAATCTGCAGTGGGTTCGTTTGAGACACGTGGTAAAACTTTAGGTATCGTGGGTTACGGCTCAATCGGTTCTCAACTTTCAGTTCTTGCTGAAAGCTTGGGTATGCACGTGATTTATTACGATGCAGTGACCAAACTTCCTATGGGTAATGCGCGCCAAGTCGGTTCTCTTGCCGAGTTGCTTGCAAACGCTGACGTTGTATCTCTACACGTTCCAGACGTTCCATCAACACGCAACTTCTTTGGCAAAGACCAGTTTGCACAAATGAAAGAAGGTTCGATCTTCATCAATGCTGCACGCGGTACATGTGTGCTAATTGAAGACCTTGCTGATGCGATTAAAACAGGTCACATTGCCGGCGCTGCAATTGACGTATTCCCTAAAGAACCTAAAGCCAACGGTGAAGAATTTGTTTCTCCACTTCGTGGCCTGGACAACGTGATTTTGACTCCTCACGTGGGTGGTTCGACCATGGAAGCACAAGCAAACATCGGTTTAGAAGTTGCAGAGAAATTTGTGGCTTACTCAGATAAAGGTATGACCTTATCTGCTGTGAACTTCCCGGAAATCGCGTTGCCGTTGACTGAAGGTAAACACCGTTTACTTCACATTCATAAAAACATTCCTGGCGTTCTTTCTAAAATCAACAACCTGTTTGCTGAACACGGCATCAACATCTCTGGTCAATCATTGATGACTAAAGGTGACGTTGGTTACTTGGTGATGGATGTTGACGCAACTGCTTCTAAAGAAGCGCTGGATACACTTCAGGAAGTTGAAGGTACTATCCGAGTTCGCGTATTGTTCTAATTTAAGATTTAAAAAAAACCACAGCATTCGTGCTGTGGTTTTTTATTTTTTAAGCCCAAAATTTAATATCCTGAACGGAATTGAATTTCGTGACAAAGCCATTCGCAACTGTTCGAGGCAGATCAACATTTCAGTAAATTATGTTTCTGCGATAAATAAAATTAGATGGAAACATTTGACGAGTTTTGCGATGAGAACATTTGAAACATGTTTCAAATGTTCGTAAAGTGGTTTTGTTCTTGCGCAGTTTTGCTGCTCATGCCAAAAAAAAAGTAATAAAGTCTTTCAAGAAGGATTACCCGTCCCAATGGAAAGACTCCGTCGTGGAATTTATTCAATGTTTTTGAATATAAACAAAGGCTATGAATTTTTTACAGTTTTTATTGCTGATCTCCCGCTATTCGAGAAATCGAAACAAATTTAGTCGATGTTGAATTTTAAAAATACCCCCCATGTTCAGGCACTGCTGTTATTGCTGATTGCAATGATCAGCGTGCAGAGCAGTGGCTCGCTTGCCAAAATCCTGTTCGGCCAGTTTCCCATTCTGACCGTTGCTGCTATGCGTCTGTTACTTGGTGCTGTTATTTTGGCGCTTATTTTTAAAATTTGGCAGATCAATTTCAGACAGGTGAAATGGAAAGCCATTATCAGCTACGGTATCGCGCTCGCTGGTATGAATGCCATGTTTTACCTGTCGATTAATCGTCTCCCCCTCGGTATTGCCGTTTCTTTTGAATTCATTGGTCCACTCAGCGTCGCACTATTTTATGCGCGGCAAAAATTCGATTTTGTCTGGGTTGGACTGGCCATACTTGGCCTGATTTTATTGTTTCCGTTCGATCAGGTTTCACAAAATCTGGATTTGATCGGGATTGCTTTTGCCTTGGCTGCAGGCGCTTGCTGGGCGCTGTATATTGTTGCCGGACAAAAACCTTCGGGTATTTCAGGCAATCATACCGTGTGTCTGGGCATGTTTATCGGCATGCTGTGTTTAATGCCCATTGCGCTATTTTCAGGCATGTCACCCCATGTTTTTGAACCGTCAAATTTGGTTTATTTTATTACTTTGGCGGTGCTTGCCAGTGCCCTGCCTTTTACTTTGGAAATGATTGCACTTCGTAATTTGACTGCGCTGAGTTTCGGTACATTGATGAGCGTAGAACCTGCGATTGCCGCATTATCTGGATTTATATTTTTAGGCGAGCAGTTGTTATGGAATCAGTGGCTCGCATTGGCAACCATTATTGCTGCATCCATTGGCTGCACCTATACCACGCAACAAGCCAAGAACAAGGCTAAAGATAAATAGAAAATACATCATTTAAATTCAAATCAATCGAGCCAAATCTACGCGCTGATTTTTAAATTCAAAGTTTTAAATTTAAAGCATTTAAGCCTGTTCAATCCCCTCAAAAATTAAACAGAATTGCTATACTGGCGCCATCTTTCCTAGTGGATTCACCTGACTTGGTGATCCTGCGTGTCACATGCCTAATTCACAACTTACTGCTGTCCTATTCATGGTTTTGTCCATGGTGGCATATCAGATCAGTGCCTCTTTTGCCAAGCAACTGTTTGAAGTGCTCGACCCACTCACTGTGGTGACTCTACGCCTCTGCTTTGCCTCCATTTTAATTGTGCTGATGTTCCGTTCTTGGAAAATCATCAACCGCCTCCCCTATTTAAAATGGAAAGACTTGCTGTTTTATAGTGGTTCTGTCTGCTTAATGAATGTGTTGTTTTATGCATCCTTAGGCAAGTTACCGCAAGGGATTGCAGTCGGTTTAGAATTCTTGGGCCCGCTGACACTGGCGCTACTTTCGATTAAACAAAGAACTGATTATCTTTGGGTCTGTCTGGCTATTTTAGGCGTTGCGCTGATGGTGCCATGGCAAGATACATCCGCTGACAACTTCTCATATTTAGGGGCGGCTTTTGCTTTGGGTGCAGGGATCTGCTGGGCGATTTATATTTATTTCGGACAACGTGTGGTACGGCAAAATATTGGCATGCATGCACTGAGTATTGCCATTGTGCTGTCTGCCATGGTGATGTTGCCGATCAGTGCAGTGCATAACCCTACAGCACTGATTCAAACCCAATATTGGGGACAAGCCTTGGTCATTGCCCTGCTCGCCACCGCGATTCCTTATGCTTTAGACCTGATGGCACTGAAGCGATTAAGCAAGCTCAGTTACGGCACACTGTCCAGTTTATCCCCGGCCCTCGGTGCTTTGGCAGGCTGGTTCTTGCTTAAAGAACAGATCACCGTTCTGCAAACTATTGCCTTAGTTTGCATCATGATTGCTTCGGTGGGTGTGACCTTTAGAGCCAGTAAAAATAAACCGCTTCAAGCTGAATAATCAGGAGTTCAGCATAAAAAAGATGGCAATCATGCCATCTTTTTTATCATACAAGCTTGAATTTAAATTTTAGCTTTGTACCAGCATATCTTTTTTCATGTCTTTATAACGCTGATATTCATTCTTGTACTGCACGGCTAAAGCTGTTTTCTGATCCTCTCCCAGAATTTTTCCCGCCTGCTGAAAAAAGCTGTGCTCTTCCTCTTTCAGGTGATGATGCACCTTATCAGAAAGCTTTTTGGCTATCGCGATCCAGCCGGGATTGCTGAAATCAGTTTCACTCAGTTCTTCAATCATCTCATCCATTTCATGATGTTCTGCCAAGGCATGACGGGTAATGCTCAGTCCAGAATCTGTCATCATCAGCGGAATATAAAAATAACGGTCTTCAGCCGTTTCATGGGCAAATAATTCATTCTTGAGTTGTTTAAACAGCTCATGGCGTTCTGGGCTATCTCCAGAAGTTTGCAGTAATTTTTCTGACAGATCACGCTGGATTTCATGACTTTCACGTAATGCTTCAAATATATTCATTATTTTAATGACCTCTGGCTATAGGCTATATGATCGCGAAAAAATTTATATAAAAGGGCGAATCCACCCTTTGTAGATCTCTTATTCTTATGCCAGACGATTCGAAAAAACTGTTAATTTTTGTGAATGTTTTTATTAACTTACAAATAACATTTGATAACTTAAGCGTAAAATCAGCATGGAAACCAGAATCAAAAACAGAATCCGGATAAAACCGCTACCGTATTTCAGGGCCATTTTCACTCCGACCAATGAGCCTGCGACATTGGCAACAGCCATCATCAAACCTAGGCCAAACAGCACATGACCCGTCGGGGCAAAAAAGCTCAGCGCAGCCAGGTTGGTGGTTAAATTGGCCACCTTAGACAAAGCGGAGGCATGCAAAAAGTCAGCTTTCAAATAACGAATAAAAAAGAAAATGAAAAAACTGCCGGTTCCCGGACCAAAAATACCGTCATAAAAACCAATCGCAAGACTACCAACAGCGGCCAGAAGCAAAATTTTAGGCGTTAATTCCTGCTGCACATGCACTTGCCCAAACTGCTTTTTCATAAAGGTATAGATTGCAATCACAATCAGCATAACCAGTACAAACGGACGCAACACTTCTTTGGGAATCATGGTGACACAGGCCGCACCAGCAAAGGAGCTGATAAAAGCACAGCTGGCAATAATCGCCAGCAGCTTCCAGCGCAATTTGACCTTGCGCACAAATGAATAGGCGGCCGATGCCGTACCGCAGATGGATGACAGTTTATTGGTGCCGAATACAGTGGCCGGCGAGAGTTGCGGCATGGCATTCATAATTGCTGGAATCTGAATCAGACCACCACCGCCTACTGCTGCATCAATTGCACCTGCACAGAATGCAAAAAACAGTAGGCTGATGATGATATCGATTTCCATATAGTTTTATCTACTCTGAAATAATGATTAGAGATTTAACACGCGTTTTGGCACCAGGCGTTTTTTATCGGTGATTTCAGCCAGACCTAAACATTTCTCACCATCAAATACCAATACTTCTGCGACTGCTTCATGCTCAATATTGCTTTCCATACCATGTCCGAAATATTCTGCACGCCCTTCAGGAATCTGAACCCGAGGGAAATGCTCGACCGGTGCAAATACAGGGAGTAACAAGGCTTCACGTTCCCATTCAGTCAAGCTTTCCAGATACTCAATGGTATAGCTTGGAATCAGATCAAACTGACCGGTTTTAATCCGGTGCAGATAAGTCAGATGTCCAAAAGTGCCTAAGGCTTTGGCAATGTCTTCACCCAACACCCGAATGTACGTGCCTTTAGAACAGGTAATATCCAAAGTCAGGCTATTTTCGGTAAAGGACAGTAATTCAATTGCTTCAATGGTGATTGGGCGTGCTTCACGTTCAATCTCAATACCTTGGCGCGCCAATTCATACAGCGGACGCCCTTCCTTTTTCAAGGCAGAATACATCGGTGGAACTTGCTGAATCTCGCCGACAAAGCTTGCCAGAACCTGCCCAATTTTTTCTTCAGTCAGCGCAGGAACAGCCTGTTCCAACAGCACTTCACCTTCGACATCACCCGTCGTTGTGCTATGACCTAGATGAATAGTGGTTTGGTAACGCTTGGTCGAATCTAATAAATAGTGGGAAAATTTAGTCGCTTCACCTAAACAAATGGGTAACAACCCGGATGCCAGAGGATCTAAAGCACCGGTATGCCCCCCTTTTTGTGCTCGATATAAGCCACGTACTCGCTGTAAGGCAGCATTAGAACTAATTCCCAAAGGCTTATTCAGTAAAAACACACCGCTAATATGCCGGCGTTGAATCTTAGGTGAAGTCTTTTTCATAGCGAAAGATCAAGCAAGTTGAAACGGCTGACATGTTAACAACCGCTCACTATTCTTTACAACTTATCTACGTTGCATTTACGTCTTTAATGGCAAATTTAAGTCCTATTTTTAAACTTATAAAAACAAAACAATAAGGTTGCATAGGAAATGCAGAGATATAAGTTATGGATTATTTTGGCGCTTATTCTTGTGGGGATTGGTGCACTCTTATTTTGGCTAGCTCCCTCGCAATCGAGTGCCGAAAAAGCGCCTACCGCACAAACTGCTCATCCTCAAGGAAATACCTTAGCCGAAAATACGCCAGAAAATTTAGTTCAAGGCGGGGCTTTTATGAGTAAAAGCCAACAGGACACTGAAGTAAACTGTCAGTTGCGCCTCGATGGGGCCAACCGTTTAATTGTAAATGAACAAACACGCAACTGTTTTGAATATTTTATTACCCAGTATGGGGAAAAAGATATCCAGCAGATTAAAAATGATTTTAAGGCTTATATCCAGCAAACCTATAAAGCACCTGCCCGTGCACAAATTCTAGATTTGTGGAATCGCTATATCGATTACCGTGAAAAACTGGGTGACTTACAGGCACCCAATATTGATAAAGAAGATCCGAAATATTATCAAAGCATCTTTGCCAATATGAAAAATTTGCGCAAACAACTTTTCTCGGACTACGAAATTGAAGGCTTATTCGGGACTGAAGATATTTACCATGAATACACCTTAAGCCGTATGACAGTGATGGATGACGAAAGCTTAACTGAAGCGCAAAAAGCACAAAAATTAAAAGACTTGTTTAATCAATTGCCCCAAGACTGGAAAGAAAATTTAGAGCAGCTCAACAAACTTGAAGACTTGCGCAAACTGACCGCAGACATTAAAGCACGCGGTGGTTCAGCGGAAGAAATTCATCAAATGCGGATGAATCTGGTCGGTCCCGAGGCCACACAGCGTTTGGAAAGCCTAGATGGAGAACGCAGTGACTGGAAAAACAAGGTCGATGGTTATTTAAAAGAACGCGATAACATCATAAAAAGTGGCATGAGTGATGAGGCCAAGCAAAAAGCCGTTCAACAATTAAGGACGCAGCATTTTAGCAAACCAGAAGAACAACTCCGGGTAGGAACGTTTGAATCCGTTCATGATCAGGGAGGAAAATTACCCTATGGCGAGTAATCGCAATGTAGCCCCATCAGGTGACTAGATTGATCATCTGATTTATGTGCTTATATAAATAAAAACAAAAATATTTAAGGAAAAGTCGATGAAAACTTTAAAAAACAAAAAAGTAATCATGCTTGCGCTAATGACCACCCTGACCATGGGTCTAACCGCTGAAACACAAGCAGCAAAAGGAATTTTGCAAATCAAAGAAACGGTCAAATCTGACTATGCAAAAACCCGATATCCCATTGTCATGACCCATGGCTGGCTGGGCTGGTCACGTATCGGAAATGATAGTTTCAACATTGATTATTGGTATCAAATTTTGCCCGATATGGCGCGTAATGGTTCAACCGTATTTGCAGCCCAGTTATCCCCTGCCAATACCACCGAGTTTCGTGGTGAACAACTCATTACTCAGGTTGAAGAAGTGATTGCCCTTACCGGTAAAAACAAGGTAAACCTGATCGGTCACAGTCATGGTGGTCCAACCGTACAATACGTAGCAGCAGTGAAACCTGAATACGTCGCATCGGTGACCGGCGTGGGTGGAACATATCGCGGTTCTAAAGTGGCCGATGATATTCAAAACAATATGCTTAGCCGTACTGCCTTCAATATTTTGGGACAATATATCATTGGGCCACTGATGACCTGGGCTCAAGCCAATCCGGATATTCCAGTGAACTTTGATGCTTCGATGAAGTCATTGACCGAAGTAGAATCGGCAAACTTCAATAAACGCTTCCCGACCGCTGCTTTAGCTTCTGACTGTAACAAGAGCGGGGCGGAAGTGGATAAGGAAATTTACTACTATTCCTGGGGTGGAACTGCGCAAACCACCAACCTTCTGGACATTGATAGCATTCTGATGCAACTCGGACCATTGTCTTATGGCAACAAAGACAATGATGGTATGGTTGCCCGCTGTAGTTCACATATCGGTCAAGTCATCCGTGATAATTACAACCTCAATCATACTGACCTTGCCAACATGATGTTTGGTTTAAAAGGGATGTTTGCTCCTGATCCAGTGGCCCTGTTTAGACAACATGCCAATCGTCTAAAACTTAAGGGTTTATAAACCGAGCTTCTAAACAAATCCATGCCCATAAAGGCACTATTTTTATGGGCATTTTCATATTCATACCTTGTTACAACTCTATATTGCATTGGTCTGTTAAATTTAGAAATCAGACCACTTATATTCAATACTAAATTTTGACAATTTAAATTGTCTAATAAAACAACTGGTTTAAAACAATAATATTTTGAGGATTCAATATGAAATACGGACTCTTCATTGCTGGCCTAATGTCACTCAGTGCTTTTAGCCAAGTACAAGCAGGTAACGCTACCCAAGTCACGGGAAAAGCAACCTCAAGCTATGCAAAAACCAAATACCCGATTGTTTTTAGTCATGGGATGGCTGGTTTTATCACTGTAGGAACCGACCAGTTTGGTCTCGACTACTGGTATCAAATTCTGCCGGACTTGGCCCGTAACGGTGCCAACGTCTGGGCAACCCGTGTATCGCCATTTAATTCATCTGAAATTCGTGGTGAACAACTGGCACGACAAGTCGAAGAGATTCTGGCATTGACCGGGGCAGAAAAAGTCAATCTGATTGGCCACTCGCATGGAGGTCCAACCATTCGCTACGTTGGTGCAGCCTTACCGGGTAAAGTTGCCTCAATGACGGGAGTAGGTGCGCCACATAAAGGCTCGCCTGTAGCGGACTTGATCTTGTCTGCTGAAGGTACGGCTATTGAAGGCCCACTCATAGGTATCATCAATTTTGTTTCCAAAGCGATTACCTGGGCACAAGATCTTGACCCGCAAAGCTTTCCGCATGATTCTTTAGCCGGTGGTAAAAGTTTAACTCTTGAAGGCTCTGCACAGTTTAATGCCAATTTCCCCATAGGCATGCCAAGCACAGCATGTGGAGAAGGCAAGTTCCTAGATCAGGGTATTTATAACTATTCCTTTACCGGTATCGGTACAGTGACCAATTTACTGGATCCTGATGGTGCTTTAAAGGTCACCAGTTTGTTGATTAATGGCGGTAAAGAAAATGATGGCCTGGTATCCCGTTGCAGCGCAAAGTTTGGTAAAACCATCCGTGACAATTACAATTGGAACCATTTAGACGAAGTCAATCAGGTACTCGGTCTGAAATCGTTATTTGCACCCGATCCGGTCGATGTCTATCGTCAGCATGCTAACCGCTTAAAAATGCAAGGTTTATAAACTAAAAAGATTCAGACATAAAAAATGCGCCTTTAGGCGCATTTTTTAACTCGTAATAAAACTTAACTTTAGCCTAAACTTAAGAAGCTTTAACTTTACGAGCTGGTAATTTTTCACGAATACGTGCAGCTTTACCAGACAATTCGCGTAGGTAGTAAAGTTTAGCACGACGTACGTCACCACGACGTTTTACTTGGATACCAGCAACGATTGGAGAATGTGTTTGGAAAACACGTTCAACACCAACACCGCTAGAAATTTTACGTACAGTGAATGCAGAGTTCAAACCACGGTTTTTGATTGCGATTACAACACCTTCAAAAGCCTGAAGACGTTCACGGTCGCCTTCTTTTACTTTTACTTGAACTACTACAGTATCACCAGGTGCAAAAGCTGGGATATCAGTTTTTAATTGAGCATTTTCAATAATTTGAACTAAAGGATGTTTACCACTCATGTGGGAATCTCCAATGTGCGGGACAGAAGAGGTCTGTTACCGCTGGGGACAGAGGCTAAAGCGCATATCGACCCGTTTATCTTTCCCTTTACCACCTCAGTCTTCACTTCGGTCGATAAAGAGCCTGTTTAAAAATACTTAAAGTCGACTTTAAGTATTCGAATCTTTTAGCCATTTTTTTTGCTGCTTGGTCAACTCAACTTTCTCAACAAGCTCAGGCCTGCGATCGAGGGTTCGTTGATAGCGCTGCAAGAACCGCCATTTATCAATGTTTGCATGATGCCCAGACTTTAACACCTCAGGCACATCCAAACCTTCAAACTGGTCTGGCTTGGTATATTGCGGGCAGTCTAAAAGACCATCCACAAATGAGTCTTGTATTGCCGATTGTTCATCCGACATCGCACCCGGAAGTCTCCGGATAATACTGTCTAGTAAAACCATCGCAGGAAGTTCGCCACCCGACAAAACATAATCACCAATGGACCATTCCTGATCAACATATTGCTGGATCAAACGTTCATCAACACCTTCATAACGACCACACAGCACAATCAATCCGTCATATTCAACAAACTGCTGTACTGCCGGTTCATTTAAGGTTTTTCCTTGTGGAGACATATACACCACAGGAACCTGAACACAACCCGCTTGCACTGCAAGCTCTTTGGCATGGTTAATTGCTTGAGACAAAGGCTCAGCCATCATCACCATACCCGGACCACCGCCAAATGGACGTTCATCCACTCTTTTATAGTTGCCCGTTGCAAAATCGCGTGGATTAATACAAGTGACTTGCACTATTTCACGTTTTGCCGCACGCCCGCTAATACCGTAGGCTGTAATCGCTTCAAACATTTCAGGAAAAAGCGTAATGACTGCAAAAAACATCGCAGACTCCTCTATTTTCCTGCTGCGTTCATCCTTAAAGGATTAATAATCTACGCCCCAATTGACGTAGATACGACCAGCTTCAAGATCAACGCGCTGCACCACATCTTTATGCCATGGAATCATGCGCTCTTCAGCATCAACGCTGTCTGGTGTTGCGTGAACCACCATTACGTCATTGGCACCGGTCTCGAACATTTCATGGATTTTACCGAGATTTACTTCTTGTTCAGCATCATCCAAACCTAACACTGTTAAGCCTTTCAAATCTGTCCAGTAAAACTCGTCCATTCCTGCTTTCGGAAGTTGCGATTTTGAAATCCAGACATTGGTGCCAACCAAGCCATCTGCCGCAGTGCGATCGCTCACACCTTTTAAGCTGACAACCAAGCCTTTACCATGCGGTTTCCAGCGTTTTACATCTACTGTTTGCCAACCTTCTTTGGTCTCAATGTACCAAGGAAGATAGTCAAAGATGTTGCTCATGGGTTCTGTATTGGAATAGACCCAGAGCCACCCATTTAATCCATATGCTGAACGTAGCTGTCCAATCTGAATACGATCTTCGGGAACATTCTGTGTTGGTGTCATGGGTTACCTACTACTTAATTCGCAATAAATTATGCAGTAGCTGCAGCAGCTTTCTTAGCTTGAGCAGCTAAAGAAGCAACACGTTCAGACGGTTGAGCGCCTTGAGCAACCCAATGAGCAAAACGATCAGCATCTAAACGAAGTTTTTCTGCTTGACCTTGAGCTGTAGGGTTAAAGAAACCAATACGTTCGATGAAACGACCGTCACGCGCATTGCGGCTATCAGTTACAATAACTTGATAGAACGGACGTTTTTTAGCACCACCGCGTGCTAGACGAATTACGACCATGATACAACCTTATAGTTTTTACGGATTATCCCTGTGCCGACCATCGGCAGCATTTCAAACCCCTTTCATAGAGGGCAATATTTTACGTTATATTTGCTATGAAAGAAAGATCAAATTTTAAGTTATCCACAGTTTAAATTTAATTAACGACCGTCCCAGTTGGAGGTGGCTGAAGGAACGCAAGCTATACCACCACTTTTATCACTACCTTTAGTCCAACAGCGCTCTCCACGATGATTGAGAACAATATGACCATCTCCCAATTGAGCCGAACCGGACTTTGGTGTAGCTATGAGAGTCCATGTTCCGGCATTCACATTGGTTAAAGTTAAATCGTATAATGGTGAAGCCGATGTTGGTAGTACTGAAGGTACCCCCGCATCAACCAATGTTATTGCTGTTGTAGTACCTGCCTTAAAAAATGTAAAGTTTGCTATTTTATAGCGTTGTAATTGTCCGGCAATTTGCAGCATAGAAGCTTGTGCATCTGTTCTCTTGGTCTTACGCACAGACTCTTGATATGAAGGATAAGCCACCATTGCAATAATCGCGATAATTGCCACAACGATCATAAGCTCTATGAGAGTGAAGCCTTTTAGATTTTTTACCATTCTTCACGTCCTGTAACATCGGTTCCACAAGTCGCATCTGTAATGTTATTTGCAGTGATATTTGCAAGGGTTTTATTTTTGCAACGTGTTCCCACACTGGTCATTAAAAAGTTAAAGTTTTTTGTATCCGTACTTTCAGCACGGATTACCCAACTCTGCCCAGCAGCAGCATTATTTGTAAGAGTTCTGGTGGTATTTTCCCCATCTCTTACAGTAATCCGGTATTTAATGGAGCTGCCTGTAGCACCAACCGGTAATATTAATGGATCAGAAGTAGTCGAAAAACCTAAATAATTAAAATTACGTGTTTTATTTTTTTCTAGTAAATTTGCTAATTGTTGAATTTCCTGTTGAGCCTGAGTAGCAAATGTCCGTCGTACATATTCCTGATAACCGGGGATAGCAATAGCCGCAAGAACTGCGACTATTACAACCACGACCATTAATTCAATAAGTGTAAAGCCAGATACAGGGTGCTTTTTTTTAAAATTTATCATTTATCCCTCTTATCTAAGACCAGAAAACTCATACCAACGTTGTGGTACCAAGCAAATTTTACTGCTACCCGCCGAAATAATACCCGCTATTGTGGTCGCGCCACGATTTCCTGTAGAGATACAATAATTTGAATTATTAGTTGGTGGTGGTGGAATCTCCTCACACGTTTCAACCGCAGGGTTACATTTCTTATCATCAACAACGGTTGTCAGTTGAATACCTGAGCCCGTTGAACATCCATCTGGTGATGTACATTCTGGATCTTGCGAATCTCCAGTTCCACCATTATTACCAGTTGCTTTAACGCACTGACCATATGGCATACAGAACTGTTGTAAGAAACTTTCACCTTTAACCCCAGCACCACAGTCGCCCGATAAACCAGGCTTACTACCATCAAATGTTGAAACAAACATTCTTGAGTTTATAACAATTGGGGTCGCAAAGACTTTGGCACTTTGCAGTTTCGCAGCTGAACCTGACGATTTAAAACGATAGAACCACCCATTACCAGTATATGGTGCAACAAGTGTTGTAGCATCATTCCGATTAGCTTGAGTAATTTCGCCTAGATCGGCTTTTGTTAATGTCTTGGTAAATGTAGTAGCGGTATATAAGTCTTTACGCGCCACATCTTTATCATAAATATTATAAACTGCGTCATAATCATAACCAGATATTCCTACAGTATAATCTTTCAAAGGTTGACTACGGTTACCCGTTCCAATAGAAATTGCAGCAAAGGTTTTTCCTGCATAATCATAGATAGAGAAACCTGGCATTTCGTAAAATCTTGGGCTTTTTTCAGCAGCATTTAAAGTCAGTAACAGCCTCGGAGTCTTCGCAAATGCGCCTAATGTTGCTGCATTATTATTAAGATCGATACGGAATAACTGACCACCCAAATCACCGAAATAAAGATGATCAACTAACCCATCAGCATTTCTATCTTCAGTGCGTATTTCGCTGACTACGCTATATTTTAAATTGGCGTCATTTAAACCAATTACGCCGCTGTCTGTTGAAACTCCACTGGTTGTTGCATTTTTACTAGCCCACCATAACAAATCACCAGTATCAGCATCAAACATATAGACACCGCCACCTTTGGCATTGGTTTGATTATATGTATCACTTTCATAACCCGCATATGCACCTTTAACACCATTGGTACGAGCATCGCCATCGTCACCACCTGCATCATATCCTCCACCTACAAACATGACACGTTTGCGACTTTTACCCCATTTCACCCAGGCAATTGCAGGCTTAGACCAACTTTGCCCCATATATTGTAAGGCAGGTACTGGTTTACTGCTTCCGTTGTAATACACTTTTTGATCTGAAGGAGAAATTTGGAACTGAAGTTTAGGGTTATTTATATCTGCCAGATCTAGAGCATAGTAACTACGCCCCCCCATACGTAAACCACCATAAGCGATCTGTTTACCTTTTTGTGAGTTACGACCTGTACCAACTGTTAAGTTATTTGAACTATCAATGGCATATTCAGTATAAGTTGTCCATGGAGCATCAATACCATAATACAATTTACTCAAACCACCATTTGTACTGTCATATTTCAGAAAAGTATCCTTTTGATTTTCAACCATTTCATTGGGCACAAATGCAAATTTCTCTTTTCCTGTTTTTGCATCTACCACATGTAAAAGTCCTTGAGTAGTACCAAATAAAACATAATCCTCACGGTTTGTAGAACCTAAAATATTATTCGTATAGGTAATTTTACCTTTGTTTGTGACCAGTAAAGGTGATGAATGCATAACGGCACCTATCTGGCGTAACTCTGGTGCTGTTGTTAAATTAATCCCTGTTGGATTCGCTGCATCCACACCATAACCCAACAAACTAATGAGATAACCGCGATTCGAATCATTTTTATAAGTTGTATCGGTTAAATCTGCAATTCTAACTTGACGTAAAGTGGTGCTACTGCCAAAAGTTGCTGTCGTTCCTGTCCCATTTGCTATACGATTTGTAAGCAGTTTACGATTTTCTGTGTTTGCATCGGTACGTAATTTGAGTTGTGACTTTACACCACCCATTAATGCAAATTTGGTACTACCATAAGTTGTCTCATCTGCATCCTTAACACTTGGATCCACAGCAGGCGCCCATAGGTCATAGTTATCAATAATACGGCCTTTATCATCGATAATTTTATTACTGCCTTTATCTCTTAGTATACCTTCAATCACATTGTATTTCTTGAGGTTACCTGCCCAGAGTTGATAGGTTTTATCAGGGGTTGGTTGAAATTGTGGATAATAAGCTTCTTTTTGTAAAACTGATGGATTAAGACTATCTCTAGGCACAGTTGGAGAACCAGTTGTAACTGCAGGGATATCTGCACTCAAACTACTGATAAACTCATTGACGCTATCAACAACGTCCTGTGAACTTGCCCCAGAGTACCATCCTCCTTCACCAATAATTCCCCAATAAGCAGCTCGCTTTACATTGGTATTAATTGTGCCTAAATTAGTAATATTCTGTTCTTGAGTTAAATTTTTACTAAAAGAAGCAACATTATTAAAGCTACTTCCAAATCCTACAACTGCTGTTTTAAATTTTATGTTTGCAGGGTTTTTAGTAGGATCAAGTAAAACTAAAGCTAGTTTATTCAGACAATCATAACTACTGTTATCACAAGTGAAATTTTGTCCCTGCAAACCTAATGCACCCTGAATTAGAGGTAATGAGTTAGTATCTTCTGATGGATCACCATCAGTCAGAACATAAACACCTTGCCCACTACATTTTTTAATATCCTCTTCTTGAGTTAAAGAAGTTGGTGCACTATATAAAGTTTGATCTACATTTTTTGTATCGGTTGTCGAATAAGTAAAACCAGAATTACTATTCGTGATATCAATCACCCCTGTATAATTATAACAAATTTTATTTTGATAATAGCTACCTGAAGTACTAATGGTACACGCAGAACTGTTAATAGAATCATTTAATTCTGGTAAGCTTTCCGCACTAGAAAAAGCACTCCATGTATTACACGTAGAATAACTCGTATTCCACGCTGTACACTTACTCACATATTGCACCCAGGGATTAGTAGTCTTAGATCTATACTCGTACGATCGATAATAAGGCATATCAGATACAGTTCGCTGTCTTGAGGCAGTTGTAGTACCCATTAAATATGATACAGTTTCAGCATAAGATCGAGCCGTTGGTGTATTGGTAGATGCTGAAAGCCCTTTCACGTAACTTAATAAAATATCTCGTTGTTTTTGACTTCCTACATCAACTCCCAAAGCTCGTGCTGGTACTAACACGCGTCCCGTATCATAGTATCTGCTTGTATAAACCCCGAGTGTTGAAAGTCCAATGATTTTTCGATCATCAAGCTTAGTTATTCCTTTAGTGGTATTCCCTTGTAAAAGATCAAAAACACCATCTTTAAGTCTTGAAATCCGATCATAGCAACGGTAAGAAGTACCCACTAAGGTACATCCAGTTTTTGTATCTTTTACTGTTGCTGAAGCACTACTTTTACTAACGGAACAATAATTACGAGTATAGCCACCTGGCGCAGTATCTGCACTTGTAGTACAACTAACTCCATAGTCATTACTAATTGATCGGGTATCCATACTTCCAGAAATATCAAGCAAAAGCATGAGTGTAATATCACCTGACTTTGCTTCCTGATAAATATCAATATCACTTGCCTGAACTGTACTATTAACAATAAGACCTGTACACAATGCAGTAATAGTCGTTGCCAATAACTTTTGACCACATTCTTTAAACTTCATTTTATTTTTTAATCTCTTCATTTCCCCTTCCCCCATTATGTAAAGTTCTGCGCAATGGTGTACTCACTCACCTGAGTCGTGAAAGGTACATTTAAACTAGTTAAACAATCAGTTACGCTAGTCAATGGATTATCCTTAACTGCTGTTCCTGAAGAGATTGTTGGTTTTGTCGTATCACTAGGTACAGTGACCTCATTCATATGAGATTGAAGACAAGTATTAATATCTGCACGAGGAACACTTGTAAGAGCAGGCATAAGTGATACCGAAAATATTTTTACCCGTTTAGTCTCTTCAACTTGCCCTGTTTTGGTATCTGTAGCCCGTGTTCGGTCATAGAAAGGATCCAGCTCTTCAGCTGTTGAAAATTTAACTGAAACCTGGGTCATTACCGCGCGGCGCCCACTTGTAAACCAGTTATTACTACTTTGTGTAGCATCACAATATCCATTTACACCGAAATTATTATTTGTTGGTTTCGTCCCAGCAGGCTCCCATTCAATGATATTTGCTCGGCCAATATCAAAGAAGTCAGATTGGTCTCCACGATAACAAAAGACCAGTTCCTTATTTTTATCGTTAGCATTACTCACATAGCCAAACATTCCACTTCCGCTCAAAGCTTGAGCCAAGTTATTAATGTCTTCTGTACTAAAAAATGCTGAATCTGAATTTTGAGTTAATAACTGCTGAACCTGACTGTTTGTTGCAATGCTTAAGCCCACCATACTTTGACGAATCGCAATTGTTCCGATCACCATAATAGCCACGAGAAAAACAAGTACTACGATCAAAGCTGCTCCTGATTGAGTTCTTCTCATTTTCCGCGCTCCCCTAAAGAATTTCTTAAGGCCACTGTTTGTGAAATAACTTGACGCACGTATTTTGTGGTCGTAGTGGGTTTCTTCACTTTTACAGTTTGATCCAATACGACAAACTCTTGATCGTCTTTAATCAAAGAATCATTTCCGACATTTTGAGAAGATCGGGTTAATAAACCAATTTGTAGCGAAATTATTCGAGGTCTTGGTGCAGGTAGCCCCATATAATCATTTATTGATACATATCTATGCTGAGTGCCATTCTGAACACCTAATAACACACGAAAATGATCAACCCGTTTCATCATAATTTCACCCGCATCTCCATATCTGTTGATAACATTAGGATTGCCTGTGGTTGAATAAAATCCTGAATCACAAGCAAGTGCCAAAGGCTGGTTAGGTTCAGCTTGCTGATTGTTAGCATCTACACGTAAAAAATAGCGTTGAACAATGACCTGTGGACCAAAAGCAGCTTTTTTTGTTAGATCTGGTTCTGTAGGCTTAGGATCATTTAATAAAAATTCTAATCGATTACCTTCACAATCAAAGCCACCAAATAAAACGTCATCACTTGTAATGGTGGGCGTATTTTTTTGATCTGTAATGTATTGCGGAATATATTGAATTACTAGTTGGTCACTTGATATATCAGAACTGCTAACTTGAACATTGGATGCCCCTGACCAAGCCGGCGCTGTACTCACCGACATCCCATTACTTCTCGAAAGTAAATTGACTGCAGCCGTATTTCCTACAATAGTATTAGCGAAATTACTTAAAGGCGTAGCAGGAGTAGTTTTTGTATCTTTAATTGCATTCACTGATGAAGTAAGGACAATTCCACCAAATGCTGTTTCATCATTTAAAATTGATTTTTGATTATTTAAGTTTGCTATTCGAATATCTTTAGTTAAATAATTTAAGCCGAAATTTGCATTATCTTGAATATCGGAAATACCCTGCTGCATAGACAAACTTCTTTGACTTGTCAAAAACAATAAAATTGCAGCTGCAGTAATAATCAAACCTAATGTTAGAGAAAGCATCAGCTCAACTAAAGTAAAACCTGATTGTCTGATCATTTTAATACGCCTCCATAATCACGCAGGTTGAGGCAGGATTGTAAGCATTACCATTTGTACAATCTCCTGTTCCTGTTCCATCTGTGGCGCTCGAATCTCCCCAAGCAACATATACACAGCTACGGTTATTATTATTTCCCTGACAATTCATAATATTCATGGTCATACCAAAAGAGGCAGCCTTATTCGTGACTTGAGCTACATCAAAATCTGCAAGATCTGTTTCAGAACAATTAGAAGTAAAACAATTTGTTTTATATGCCTTTTGATTGGCGGGAGTTTTTATTTGAGATTCATAAGCTGTAACAGCAAAACGATTAACACGTATTTTTTCAGCTAGATCTCGCGCTATACTAATTGCCTGTACACGTGAACTGGCCTCAGAAGTTGCTTCTACTGCACGATATTGCAATGCAACAAAACCGAGTACGCCTATCGCTAATATCAATAGAGCTACGAGAATTTCAACCAAGCCGACGCCTTTCTGTGTTGTCATTGATTTCACGAACAAGTCCCCTCTGTCGTCTGCTGAATTGTTCCCATTCTAGAAAGCCTTACCGTTTTCGATTTCGTACCGCCTGATTTATTACAAATCTGAAATACATCAGTATTCTGATCAAGTGGTCTTAAACACTTTGCTGGATTGCCTGAATCTGAAATACAAACGCCCCCATTGAAATCAAATAGTAGTGAAATAGGTACTCCTGTTTTTAATTGTGCTTTACCTTCAGGTTTCCAAAGAAAAAACGTTTTTCTTGTTAAATTATCTCTTTGAACGGCTGTTAAGTTATTATCAACTATATCTTGATAATCTTTATTTTCAGGTACCAGATAAATTTCAAAGGACATACGCTTAGTGACTGCCTGGGAACGCGCTTCATTTAAAGTAAGAATTAAATTTTGTGTACTTTTATTTAAATTTTGACTTAACATCATATCGCCAAAAGAAGGAGCTGCCATCATTGAAATAATTGCAAATATAGCTATTGTTATCATCAGCTCAATTAAAGTGAATCCCTGTTCTTTTCTTTGCATACTCCCCCCAAGGCAACAAAACTTTACCCTATTAAAAATAATATCTAATTAACTTACAAAACTGACACAAATAGAGATAAAAGGTATAAAAAAACAGATAATTGTCAAAATACAATTATCTGTCAATTTTTTAAAATTTTCAGAATGTTAATTCATTCACGCTTTAAGCCTGTGTTACAGAAATACGTAACTCTTTCGGTAAACTAAAAGTAATATTTTCTTCACGCCCAGCCAGTTCTTCAGGTGCTTTAGCACCCCAATCTTGTAAACGCTGAATCACTTGCTTGATTAAAATTTCTGGTGCCGATGCACCAGCAGTAACGCCAATTTTCGTATTTTCATTAAACCATTTTTGATCAAGCTGATCTGCATTATCTACTAAATAAGCCTGTTTCCCCATACGCTCAGCCAATTCACGCAAGCGGTTTGAATTCGATGAATTTGGCGAACCTACCACTAAAACAACATCACACTGCAGTGCTAAATCACGCACTGCATCTTGCCGGTTTTGAGTGGCATAACAGATATCATCTTTGCGTGGACCCTGAATTTCAGGAAATTTTGTACGCAATGCATCAATCACTTTAGCTGTGTCATCAATTGACAATGTGGTCTGAGTGACAAAAGCCACTTTTTCAGGATTATGTACTTTTAAAGTAGCAACATCTTGCTCATCTTCGACTAAATAAATCTCACCACCATTTTTTTTGTCATATTGCCCCATCGTCCCTTCTACTTCAGGATGACCTTCATGACCAATTAAAATCGCTTCAGTCCCTTCACGCGCATATTTAGTCACTTCAATATGAACTTTAGTCACCAATGGACAAGTTGCATCAAAGACTTTTAAACCACGACGTTCAGCTTCAATTTGTACCGCTTTAGAGACCCCATGAGCACTAAAAATTACGATATTATCATCGGGAACTTCATCCAGTTCATCGACAAAAATTGCACCGCGCTGACGTAAATCATCGACCACAAATTTGTTGTGCACCACTTCATGACGGACATAAATCGGAGGATTAAAACATTCAAGTGCCCGATTAACGATCGCAATTGCTCGGTCGACACCTGCACAAAAACCACGTGGATTGGCCAATACAATTTCCATAAGACCCTCAATGTTCACTTGAATTTAGACTGAATAATTTGAAATAAATGCAAACAACCTACGAACAGCTATTTAGTTTGCGGGCTGTCTGCTCTAAAATAGAGAAGATATTTTATCATATCAGGAAAAATATCATGTCGGGTCTCTTGTTTGTCGTTTCTGCTGCATCTGGAACAGGCAAAACATCTCTCGTTAAAGCCCTACTTGAGCGTGTGAACAATTTACACGTTTCTGTCTCTCACACTACTCGTGGTCAACGCCCTGGTGAACTCGAAGGTGTGCATTATCATTTTTCCCAAAAAGAAGATTTTCTTGCTTTAGTTGAGCAAGGTGGTTTTATTGAGTATGCCGAAGTTTTTGGTAACTATTACGGTACAGCTCAAGCCACAGTAAAACAGCAACTGGCTAAAGGTCATGATGTTTTACTTGAAATCGATTGGCAAGGTGCAGATCAGGTTCGTAAACTTTTCCCGGAATCTAAACAAATTTTCATTTTACCGCCAAGCCAGTTTGATTTGCGTCAACGTTTGTCGAACCGCGGCACAGACTCTGTTGAAGTGATTGAACATCGTTTAAGCTGTGCAGTTGAAGATATGCGACAGTATACAAACTTTGACTATGTCATTATTAATGATGACTTTAATAAAGCATTACATGATTTGGAATGTGTGATTATTGCCAATCGTTTGGTGCTGTCTCAACAAGCGACTCGTCAGCAGGAATTGATTCAAAAATTAATTACTCCTGTTGAATTGTGATTAAAACTTGAGTCTACAGGCAAAGCCTTTTATACTGCTCAGTCTGTTCAAATTTAATATTCAAACGAGAATTCTTATGGCACGCGTAACCGTTGAAGATTGTTTAGACCATGTAGACAACCGCTTTGAGCTTGTACTAGTGGCAAGCAAACGCGCGCGTCAATTGGCACGTCAAGGTATCGAACCAACTGTAGAGTGGGATAACGACAAACCGACCGTTGTTGCTTTACGTGAAATTGCAGCGGGTCATGTATCTAAAGATATTTTGAAACAGCGTGATCAGGACTATCAAACATCTAGTCTTGACCTTGCACTTTCTGCAAACAACTTGAATTTAGATGGCTTTTCTTTCCAATAAGAAAATAAATCTTAAGAAAGCCTAGTTTTTAACTAGGCTTTTTTTATTGGATAACTTTTATATTTGCTCAATAACCGTTATAACATAAGTAGAAAGATACGTTATTCACGATGTATCTTTTTGCTTTTTTTTAAATGAAAAATTTGACAAGTCATGCAATATGTTTTTCATTAAAGGGCTAGCGATTTAAACTGTAAAAACTGAAGTAATAAAGGTGTTATATGCCAGGCCCACAGGTCAGCCAAGCCAGACAACAGCTCAAAATTATTATCGACGCTTACTTAAGTGCAAGCGATGTCGAGCGCGTGCTTGTGGCTTGCGATTATGCCGATATTGCACATGATGGAATCACCCGAAAAAGTGGTGAACCCTATATCCTGCACCCTATCGCGGTGAGTAGCATTCTTTCGCATATGCGTCTGGATGCAGAAACCCTGATGGCTGCGCTTTTACATGATGTCATTGAAGATACTGACTTCAATAAAGAAGACATCACTGAAAAATTTGGACGTACCGTTGCTGAACTGGTTGATGGTGTGACTAAACTCAGCCATTCCAGTGATAAAGAATATAATAAAGCCGCCTCTTTCCGTAAAATTCTGCAAGCAACCCTACAAGATCCACGTGTCATTATTATTAAACTCGCAGACCGTTATCATAATATGACTACATTGGGTTCATTACGCCCCGATAAACGTCGACGTATTGCCCAGGAAACCTTTGATATTTTTGTTCCGATGGCACGTATTGTCGGCATGAATGAGATGGCCGATAACTTGGAACATCTGTGCTATCAAAATCTCGATCTGGATATGTTTAATAATGTGCAAGAAGCATTATTTCAAACCAAACCTAAACGCTGTGAATATCAAAGCATTTGGGAAAAAAATCTTACCCAACTGCTGCAACAGCATCAAATTGCGGGTCGTATTAAAAAGAAAAATAATAATATCGAATTACTGCGTCACTTCGTTAAAAATGATATTAATCTGCAAGAACTGACACATAGCCATGCTTTTGAAATTATTTTACAGAGCATTGCCGACTGTGACCGCCTGGCAGAAATTTTGCGAGAGAATTTCCAGATTCTGCATTATGAAGATCATATCCGCCGTCCCCTTCCCGGTGGCAATCAATCGCTGATGATGCGTTTAAAAGGTGAGAAAACTACTTTATCACTAACCATTCAAACTGAACTGATGCGCAAAGCTGCCCGTTTTGGCGTGGTCTTAGGTGAAAATGCGCCTCAAGCCTGCCGTTCAGCCATTCAAGCTTCCATGCAAAATCTGAATGTGCTGGTAGATGGCGAATGTGCCAAAACCACCTTTAGTGATCTGTTAGATTATTTACATCAAGAAAAAATTTGGGTTTATACGCCACATGGCAATTTGCATGAACTCCCTCAAGGCGCAACAGCCGTCGATTTCGCCTATTCAGCCAGTCTATTTTTAGGCAACCATGCTGTGGGTGCCAAAGTAAATGGTGAAACCAAACCACTTTCAACACCATTGATTAGCGGACAAGTAATTGAAATTATTACCGATGTTCTAGCAACACCAAATCCAGACTGGCTTAGTTTTATCAACACCCAAAAAGCTCGCCGTGCCTTACAAAATATTTTACGTGATCAAGACATTGAAGAGCAGCAACTGGTCGGTCAACAGGCACTGAATCGTGCCCTAAAACTGTTTAATCGCTCAGTGAAAGATTTAACAGAAGCCGACTGGATTGATATCTTGCAATGGCGTCACATCGAATCTAAAGCGCAGTTATTTGAACAAGTCGCTGTGGGAGACCTACTTCCACAACTGGTTGCCAATCATCTGTTTGCGCAAGATCAGAGTTTAGAGACTCAATCTTCAACCCGCCTGATTCAAGGCACTGAAGGTGTGGATGTCAAATATGCCCATTGCTGCAACCCTGTTCTTGGGGACCCAATTCAGGGACATTTATCGCGCCGTGGATTAATCGTGCATCGTGCCCGTTGTCACAACCTTCTACATGAACAACACCAGCATCCAGAAAATATTATGCCTTTGCACTGGGCTTCTGAAGATGCCGATGATATTAGCTTTACCGCCTATTTAAGCATTGATATGGTCATGAATGATGAACAAATTTCTGAACTCATCTACCAATGCCGTAAAGAAAAAACCGGTGTAGAAATGGTGCATAACCATGAAGGCAAAACTTACGTGAATATTGTGGTGCATAACCGCAAACAAATTGCGCAAATTATTCGTGATTTACGTATGCATTTTGGTTTCCCGCGCATTACCCGTTTAGCCCAACCGATTAATATTACAGAAACATCTAAAGCAAGTTAATTCAATCATATGCAACTTTTTTGACTGATATACGCTATGATGTATGAAGATGATATAAGGAGAAATCAATGTCCCGCCAAGTAATCCATACGGAAAATGCACCAGCAGCAATTGGTACATATTCTCAAGCGATTTTAGTGGAGAATACACTGTATCTTTCAGGTCAAATTGGCTTAGATCCTTACAGTATGGAATTGGTTGAAGGTATTGAGGCACAGATTCGTCGCGTATTTGATAATTTAAAAGCAGTCTGTGAAGCAGCCGGTGGCTCTTTGGCGGATATCGCTAAACTGAACATTTTCCTGACTGATCTTTCGCATTTCCAGCTGGTGAACCAGATTATGGGTGAATACTTTGCACAACCCTACCCTGCACGCGCAGCATTAGGCGTGGCTAGTCTGCCTAAAGATGCTTTAGTGGAAATGGATGGCGTAGTTATTATTAACAAATAAAATCAAATAGTTAAAAAATTGTCTAAAATACCACCGATTAGGTGGTATTTTTTTATTCAAAAACTCAATGAATAAGAATGATATTTCAAATGAATTTCATTGACAAACGATAATAATTATCAATAATATCACTTATCCTATTTCACTATTGTGGCTAGTCGAAAATGTACGTTTGTTTATGCCGTGGTATTACCGATCAAGATATTAAAGATGCCGTAGCCAATGGCGCTGAAAGCTATCGCGAAATTCGTGATTTACTTGATTTGGGTACCTGTTGTGGCCGTTGTGCTCCAGAAGCGCGCGCCATCATTAGCGAAGAACTTTCGGAAATCGCTGCCCGCATATCCATAGCGGCTTAAATACTATAGCCATAATAATTAAAGTTTAATGATCGAAAGATCATTTTCCTCCCCCGCTTATGACTCTAAGCGGGTTTTTCTTATCCATTATTCCATTTAACCTTTAGTCGTTTTTGATTCCGATTTTCATTTGCCGTTCAATAAATTACTCGCCATTATTTCCCGAGTTGTTTAAGATAATTGAAATAATAATTTTTTGATTGCCTGACACATGGTTAAGGCAGAAATTGTTGATGGAGAACTTACAATGAAAGGCAATCGCGATGTGATTAATCAGTTAAATCAGGTGCTCTTTCACCATTTGACGGCAATTAACCAGTATTTCCTGCATTCACGCATGTTTAATGACTGGGGAATTGAACAGCTCGGTTCTGCCGAATATAAAGAATCGATTCGCCAAATGAAACATGCCGATAAAATTATCGAACGTATTTTATTTTTAGAAGGTCTGCCTAATCTGCAACATTTAGGCAAGTTATACATTGGTCAACATACTGTTGAAGTTTTAAATTGCGATGTGCGCAAAGTAAACGAAAACATTGAAGCGCTACAAAAAGCTGTCAGCCTGGCAGAGCAGGAAATGGATTATGTGACCCGTGATCTTGTGCAGGAAATTTTAGAAAAAGAAGAAGAATATTTGGACTGGACCACCACGCAGCTCGATTTGGTTGAGAAAGTCGGTATCGAAAATTATATTCAAAGCCAAATCTAATACTATATAAAAAAGCCAGTCAATTGACTGGCTTTTTTAGTTTTAAGTCTTACTTTTCGGAAACCGGTTGGGCCAATGATGCATAGTCCAGATCAACTTTACGTAATGTTTTTAATAACCAAAGCTGATGTCGAGCTTCTTGCTCATAACCATTAAAAGCCAGAACTTTGGCATATTTAATCAGATCATATTTGGTCGGATAGTTAAGCACCATTTCCTTAATATCTTCTAATTGTTCTACATTCACTTCGCTATATGGATTCATCCGAATCCACTCAATACGCCGGTTAAATTCTTCTAGCAGATAAATTTGATCTTGATTGGTGATTTTCTCAGGCGTTTGCTCATTACGCATCGACTGGTTCAGTTTGGGTACCATCACCGAATAATCTCTGACAATTAAAATCAGCAATACTAAAGAGACTGCATATCCTGCACGCATATAGTTGGGTGAAAGTGTAATGGTTTTAATATTGGATTGCTGAGACTGAACCAGACCAATAATAAAACCTACTGGAAGTAGGAAATAGGCATAATACTGCGGAAACTCTAGCATTGAGTGAATCAACACCGCCCCAATCATTAAAATACCAATCACAGATTCAACTGAATTGACATGCTTGTTGAGTTGATAGCCCCAATAGCCAAAGTAGGCTAAGAATGGTATGCCAATAATTAAGCCATTCCACAGAATAAAATCTAGAATAAAGTTATGTGCGCTACGAACCCATACTGGTCCCTGAAAATGCTCACTAACGAGCGTATAAGCAACGCTGGTCTGATTCCAGCCGTAGCCAAACCATGGACGATCTGCAATCGCATGCAGCATTTGATTCCAAATGGCTAGGCGAGACATATCCCCTGTGGCACGCGCAATTACATCTTTAGTCTGAGCAATATTTGCATCGGTGATTTGTCCAATTAACTGAGTAACAGCAGGCAATATTAAAATGAAGCCAATAAATAATCCAAACCAAGCTAAAGCGTAATACCATTTTAAGCGGATAAAACCTTTATATTGTTGATAAGCTCCATAAATCAAAATACAGCAACACGCCACCCATGAAGTTCTAGACTGACTTAATGCCAAAGCCAACAACATAATCAAAGAACACAGACAGGTTATCCAGATTTTTAATTTCTGTTTTTCATATAAATACAGACAGCCTAGTAATGACATAACCAAGAAGGTCGCCATATTATTGGGTTGAGCAAAATTTGCATAGGGACGAACCGCATTTTGCATATTCACCATACCGGGAATATAAGCATCCAGTGTTAACCACTGGCAAATGGCAATAATTCCGGTCAATGTTCCACATAAGAGTAAAACTATACTAAAACCAGTGAATATACTTTCTCGATCTGACTTTTCTACCGACAAGTTATAGCCGATGACGATGCTCAGCCAAAATCCAAAGACAAATAGCGTACTGGTCAAAGCTTTATCGAAGAAAAATAATTCACCACCCAAGCATTGAATTAGCGGGATAGTAGCAAGAAACAGTAAAGGCAAACTTAATACAGGCAGTTTAATTTTGTCTTTTAAATAAATTGCAACTAATGAAAAAAGAGATAAGAAGGCAAATAGCTCGCCTGTATAAGTGACCCAAGGTCGGTAATGGATAGGCAGGAGCCAAGCCAATGCAATAAGTACACTGGCTAAGAGGAGCAGAAGGAATTTCATATATGAGACATTAAAATAAACTGACGCTATGATAATGAAAAAATAGATAGGATATCAGTTGATTTTTCATTCTAAGTAAATAATTAAATTTTATTTTTAAAATAAAGGCTTAAATTTAAACTCTTATAAATTCATTACTTTAAGCCTGTAATCCATAATTATGAATAGATGATTTATCTTATTTCCAAGGTCTTAAATCAACAATTTTCACGATTTTTGCAGTATCTTTATTAATTAAAACAGTCATATCTACGATACTTGCTTTTAAAGGTAAATATGCATTTGCTTCAGGATATTTCACCAGAACATTTGCAACTTCTTCCTTATCATTTACATCATTTAATTCTTTTAAACTGATCCCGCGTTGTTGAATTTGAGATTTTGCTTGACTCAGCCCTACATAACGTTCTGGTCGTTGGGCAACTGAAATTCCAGAGGTAATTTCTGCAAACATTTCTTTATTTTTTTGTTTTTTATCTTTTGCAAATTCAGCCCCAACAAATTGTGGTTTCAACCAAGATGGCTGCTTAAACTGTGAATGAATCTGTTCAGGATTTTCCATCACAATTTCATTGTTTTTAATTAATTCAAAACGGTCAACATTATAAACCAGCCAGGTTGGGCGACCGTCTGCAATTTTATAGACTCCATAAAACAATGCGATGACTTGTATAAAAATAATCACGATTAAATCAAATTTAAGACTTTTCTTACCTTCCTTGTAAACCAGCCAAGTAAAGAATGGCCCCAGTACCATATCAATGCCGAGCATCATCAGAAAAATATGGGTCACACCTACTGCTTTATTTAAAGGAAAGGGATACCAGCATAAAAATACGATAGCTGCAGTTATACATGCTACACATATAGAAACAATTAAATGGACAGTAACAAACCTAGCTTTAGCTGTTTTCATGTTCTACCTAAAATACTTTCTCAAAAAATCTTTATTTATTATCGACAAATAGAAGGAACAAATTTAGGTTGCATTGTACCTAAAGTTGCACCTGTCATACCATTTAAACTTGCGGTCTGCTGAGTCTTTGAAGAACAAGCCCAATCTACCACCCCACTTTCCCCTGCAGCCAAAGCATTTTTTAATGGCTTGATTACATTTCCATTGACTCTAACAAACGGGCTAATAATTAATGTATTTTCTGTGGGCGCAACACCAATCATAGAAGCTTTAAATGTAATCGTAATTTCCCCAGTTTGGCCATCCGTTAATACACTTTCTACATATTTACTGGTTGCACCTTTATTCATCGCTTGATCATTCCCAGCCTTTGCAACACGCTGTAAATCTCCTGCTGATACAATGGCCTCTGCAGCCATCGATGCTTTTGCACTACTCGCTAAAGTTACGCCTTCTAGCACTCGTGATCGTATGCTGTAGTCCTGATAAGCAGGCAAAGCAATTGCAGCAAGTAGTCCAATAATGGCGACAACTACCATTAACTCAATTAAAGTAAATCCGCGTTGCATAATATTGCCCCTCTATTATTCTTATGAATTTCCTTTTCAAAAAACATACCAATAATTAAATTAATAATTTTCAAATACTTAATAAATAAAATAAAAATAAAGAGGCATAATTTGTCACTTATTCCCACTTTAGTTAACAAACTGTAATTTAAGACACAAAAAAACAGCCCGCAGGCTGTTTTTTATTTAACTCAACACCAATATTAACGGCATTGTGATGGCGCGTATTTCGCACGTACACCAGTTGCACCTACCGCAGCAGCAGCAAGTGATTGTGCAGTTGCAGTCGCATTAGTTTCAGACGTACATGCCCAATCCACAGAACCAGTACGACCAGCAGCTAAAGCAGCAGCTAAAGTTTCAGCAGCAGCTTGAGATTGAACATATGGGCTAAGTCGAATAATATTTTCTGTCGCACCCACACCGACAGCTGTAGGAGTATAAGTAACATCAATAATGCCTGTTGTACGACCAGCTAGAACTGAAGTCACATACTTAGACTTAGCACCAACACCACCAACCTGAGCATTCCAAGTATCTACTGCAACACCAAGATCAACAAGAGTAGGTGCACCTGCAACTTGCTTTTGTACATCACCAGCGATTGTTAAACCTTCAGTAATACGCGTACGAATGGTGTAATCTTGGTACGCAGGAAGTGCAATTGCTGCCAAAATACCAATAATCGCTACTACGATCATTAATTCAATAAGAGTAAAACCCTTTTGTATAGATTTCATAACATTCTCCACAAATGTTTTTTGTTTATTTATAAGCTTTGTAAAGCTAATTTAGCTTAATTTATAGTTAGCACTAACTGTGCCAAAACTGATTATAATAAAATTAACAGAAAAAACAGCAATTTAAAAAAATAAAATTGTTACAACGTAGTTTTAATGTTTTTTTTGGTAAAAAAATGACATTTTTTGTCACTTAAATACGATTTCCTAGCCCAATATGATTGGCTTATTACTCAATTCATTATTCTGATCATCTATTGAGTGCGCATAAAACTCATTTAACACTTCACCTATGCTAAATACACCTGTCATAACAGCTTCTCGATATTGATGTTGTGAAAGTTTTTCAATCATTTTTTGGCAAATCTCATCCCAAACTGCCTGTTCAGTTGCGTTCCTTATTCCTCGATCAATCACAATTTCTACTTTTCGTTCACATAAATTTAGGTATAAAAGTACACCACTATTATATTCAGTATCCCACACGCCCAGTTCAGCAAAGAGTTGTCGTGCACGTATACGTGTATTTTGGTTATACGCTTGATTAGCGGGTATACAACCTTCAATCACCACCTGAATTTCACCCACATGCCCATGCTCTGCCTCAGTAACAGCTTGCGCAATTGCATGTTGATCTTGCTTGGAAAAATAACGTTTAGCCGCAGGCATATAAAGAAAATGCTTTAACCAGCGCTTCAAACTGGGTTGGTTTACTTCTTCTATTTTAGGTTGCGTGACAATCTCTGTCGTTTCTGTTTTTATTACCATGAGCCTGATGCCCCTCCACCGCCAAAGCCGCCACCGCCGCCACTAAATCCGCCACCCCCACCAAAGCCGCCGCCTCGACCTCCGCGACCTCCACCAGAAGCCAAGAACAAATGGAATATAGTTTGTGCAATAGCCGTAATCAGTAAAAAGAAAATCCCACCGCCAATCAATAAACTGGTGACTAATCCTGCACCATTCACCAAACCAGCTACTGTTCCAGCCACTGCGGCAGTCGATGCACTTAGACCCTTGCCAAAAATAAAGGAACCAATAATCCCGGCAATCAAAATAAATAAGGCTGTACTAAAAGTTTTTTCTTTGGCTTGTTGTTCATGCAAAGCTTGCTGTTGGCGTTCTTTAAGTTCTTCAGCTGCTTTCTGTGCGACTTCGGGATCCATATTTAAAATACGTTCTATTTCTACCAGACCTGCATCAATCCCCTGTGCATATTGAGCCTGTTTAAAATAAGGCGTGATCTGATTTCGAATAATCCGGCTTGCCACAATATCCGGTATGACTCCTTCCAAACCATAACCTGTCAGAATTTGAATACGACGGTCATTTATAGCAATCGCCATCAACAAACCATTATCCTGTTTTGCCGAACCCAATTGCCATTTTTCAGCAACTCGCATAGCAAAGTCAAAAATATCTTCTTGCCCTGTGCTTGGAACAATCACCACACCAATTTGTGCCTTGCCTTGTTGATGAAGCGCCAGAATTCGCTGACTAATTTCCTGCTTCTGGCTTTCAGTTAATATATTTGCCTGATCAACAACTGGCTCATTTAAGGTCGGCAATCCACGTATGGATTCTCCTTCCGCCATATCATTGGCAATTGGTAGAGATTGAACCGTTGTTTCAGTATTTTCTTTTCTGGTTGTTTCATTTTGAGACGTCTGCTGTTGATCCTGAATAATTTTGCCGACCACGACAGCATCTGCACCCTCTTCTGTAGCAGTTGCAACTTCACTCCATGTGAGTGTACTCATCAGCACACTACAGCCCAGCAAGAAAACTGCCACTAATCTTGTTATGGGTGAAATGTATTCTTTATAAGAATCAGACATCGGCAATCCTTATTCAGTAATCTATGATTTAGTCGAAAGATACTTTAGGTGCGTTTTGTGCACTTTGTTCCGCACTGAAGTTCGGCTTAGTATCCATGCCAATCACTTTAGCCGTCATGACTTGCGGGAACTGGCGAGAATAGGAGTTGAAGTCTTGGACTGTCGTAATATAACGGTTACGTGCGACTGCAATCCGGTTTTCAGTACCTTCAAGCTGCACTTGTAGATCACGGAATTGTTCATTGGCTTTTAAGTCAGGATAATTTTCAGACACTGCAATTAAACGTGACAATGCACTGGTCATCTGCGCCTGTGCTTCTTGATATCTCTGGAATAAGGCAGGATCTTCCAGAACTTCTTTATCTACTTTTAGGCCTGCAACATTGGCACGTGCTTGAGTGACTTCTGTCAGCACTTGCTCTTCATGTTTGGCATAGCCTTTCACCACATTCACCAAGTTCGGTACAAGGTCTGCACGGCGCTGATATTGGTTTTGTACTTCAGACCAAGATGCCGTCACCGCCTCATCTTTAACTTGTAACGTGTTATAGCCACAACCCGATAATGTTAAAGTACTGACTAGAGCCATAGTGACTAAACTTTTTTTCATTACATTCATATATCTATATCCTCTATATTTCTTTGTATTTGTTTGAATATTTTTATTGTAAACATATTTAGGCCTAGTTTTGTTTATTTTCAGTATTTCAAATCTTTTATAAAAAAAGGCGAATAGATCTATTCACCCTTTATTATTTCACCTATTAACCGAGTAAAACTGGCTTTAATTCATGTTGAAAACTTTCCATCTGATAATCTTCTGCCAAGCGCTCTTTCCAATAATTCACAATTTTAGTGTAATCAATTTCTGAAGGATGAAAATCAGCTTTAAAGTAAGACAGGTATTCTGGTAAAAGCTGGATAAACATTTTGCCGAGTAAATAAAGACCAAAAATATTCCCGCCCACTTTAGGCAAACTTTTCCCTTTGTCTTGTAGAAATAAACGCGTTGCAGAATAAAAAGTTAGGCTGGCAAAACCTGTGGTGACACTTCGCATGATCATACGTCGGATTTTATCATCGCCATATACAGCTTGATACACATCGAAAGCCACTGCACGATGTTCAATTTCTTCAATGGCATGCCAGACCCAAAGTTTCGCAGCATCCTCATCTAAAGTGGCTAAAACTTCCGGATGGCGAAGAATATACCCGCCAAGCAAGGCAGTGAAATGCTCAAAGGCACAGGTAATGGCAAGCTGAATTTTAGGATGCAGATTTTTGACATACTCATTTTTACGTGCAAGCCAAGCCTGAAAGCGATCTAAATTATAATCATCACTTCGCCAGGCATCGTTGAATTCGGCATGTGCTTTGGAATGCATCGCTTCCTGTCCAATAAAAGCCGTGATCTGTGCCTGCAACTTTTCATTTTTGACTTTATCACGCACATTGCGAACGCTATGCACAAAGAATTGCTCACCAATGGGAAATGTCGAAGAAAGTGCTGTGAGCATATGTGACATTACTGGAGAATTGGCGAAATAATGTCGGCGAATTGCTTTGGGGTTAAATTGTAGTTTTCTGACTGTAATCCCGATTGCTTTGGGACGATTTAAATATGATTTTTCTGTCGCCACTTGTGTCATGTTGTTAATCCTAAAAATTTGATCGGACAATGACATCAGTATGGACAGCAATTTTTGTGACAGATATGGCAAAAGCGCTTGTTGAATTAGCGAAAAGGTTCAAAAGTTTATTTTTCTAAAACGCTCCCTATCCTTCTACGCGATGTGTTTTCAGATTCTCATAATCCACTCTTAAGATTCGCCCCTCTCTCTAACTCTCTCCCAAAGGGAAAAAGAACATCCATTAAATTTACTACTTTTTCATTTTCTAATTTTTTAATTTTCTCAAAATAAAAACCCACCGAAGTGGGTTTTTAAAATTCATTTAAAGCTTAATCAGATGAGATATCCTGCTTATATATCCAAGTAATCCAGGATACCTTCAGCTGCTTCACGACCTTCCCAGATTGCAGTCACAACCAGGTCAGAACCACGAACCATATCACCGCCGGAAAAAATTTTCGGGTTAGAAGTCTGGAAGCGGTATTGCTGCTTTTCAGCTGCAACTACACGACCTGAGCCATCCAGACCAATGTTTGCACCAGCAAACCAGTCTGCAGGGCTGGCACGGAAACCGAAAGCTAAAAGCACTGCATCGGCAGCTAAAACTTCTTCTGAACCCGGAACTGGTTCTGGACTACGACGGCCACGGCTATCTGGCTCGCCTAATTGGGTAGTGACCACTTTAACGCCAGTGACTTTGCCGTTTTCACCGACAATTTCAATGGGCTGACGGTTGAACATGAAGTCCACACCTTCTTCGCGTGCGTTTTTCACTTCGCGGCGAGAACCCGGCATATTTTCTTCATCACGGCGGTAAGCACATACCACTGATTCAGCACCTTGACGAATTGAAGTACGGTTACAGTCCATCGCAGTGTCGCCACCGCCCAGTACAATCACCTTTTTACCTTCAACACTGATGTATTCAGCTACGTCTTTTTCCCAGCCTTGCGTACGATTCACGTTGGCAATCAAGAAATCAAGAGCGTCATACACACCATCCAGGTCTTCACCAGCGAAACCGCCTTTCATGTAGGTATATGTTCCCATACCCATGAACACAGCATCATAATCGGCAAGAAGTTGCTCAATGGTAATATCTGTACCAATTTCGGTATTTAAACGGAATTCAACCCCCATACCCGCGAAAATTTCACGGCGGCGTTTCATGACGTCTTTTTCCATCTTGAATTCTGGAATACCGAAAGTCAGTAAACCACCAATTTCAGGACGCTTATCAAATACAACCGGTTTAACACCATTACGCACCAGAATGTCTGCACAGCCTAAACCTGCAGGACCGGCACCAATAATCGCGACTTTTTTATTCGTCCATTTTACGTTGGACATATCTGGACGCCAGCCCAGAGCAAAAGCAGTGTCATTGATGTATTTTTCAGCATTACCAATGGTGACAGCCCCAAAGCCGTCATTCAAGGTACAAGCACCTTCACATAAACGGTCTTGTGGGCATACTCGGCCACACACTTCAGGCAATGTATTGGTTTGATGGCAAAGTTCAGCTGCCTGGAAAATACGACCTTCAGCAATCAGTTTTAACCAGTTTGGAATGTAGTTATGTACCGGACATTTCCATTCACAATATGGGTTACCACAGCCTAAACAACGGTGCGATTGATTACCCGCAATTTCCGCTGTAAAAGGTTTATAAATTTCCACAAACTCTGCTTTGCGGACAGTTAGATCTTTTTTCTCTGGATCTTGGCGTGCTACATCCAGGAATTGAAAGTCATTGTTTAGGCGCTCTGCCATGTCTCTCTCCGTGGGTAGGTGTAGTCGGTTTATTTATCCGCTACACCTGCCTATCAAATCTGCAGTAGTGGAATTATTGTGGATCAGCTTTAGTCGTTTTCAAAAGCGTTTGCAAATTAGCAGCTTTTGGTTTTACAAGCCAGAATTTACGGCTGTAAAAATCAAACTCGTTGCGGATCTTGTACGCCCAAGCACTACCTGTCTCAGCAATATGTTCATCCAAGATGCGGCACAAGAACTCTTGATGTTCTTCCATCGCTTCTGTAGAAATACGATTTAACTCGATCAACTCATGGTTATAGTGGTCAACAAAGTCATTATCAAGGTCAAGTACATAGGCAAAACCACCTGTCATACCTGCACCGAAGTTATGACCAACTTTACCCAGTACAGTCACAATACCACCAGTCATATATTCACAGCAGTGATCGCCCGCACCTTCAATCACGGCAAATGCACCCGAGTTACGCACTGCGAAACGTTCGCCTGCCGTACCTGCAGCAAAGATTTTACCGCCAGTTGCACCATACAAGCATGTATTACCAATGATTGCGGTATTTTGAGTCTGGAACGGTGAACCTTTTGGTGGGAAGATCGAAATACGACCGCCAGCCATACCTTTACCGACGTAATCGTTGGCATCACCTTCAAGCTTGATATGCAAACCACCTGCATTCCAAACACCCAGTGACTGACCTGCAGTACCTTTCAAGTTCATGACTACAGGATGCGCTTCCATACTCAAGTTGCCATAACGTTTTGCAATTTCACCTGAAATACGTGCACCAATTGAACGGTCACAGTTCACAACATTGAAGCTAAACTCACCCGTCTTACCTGCTTCAATGGTCGGAAGCATCTCATCAACCATTCTCTCTGCAAGTAAGCCTTTATCAAATGGTGCATTACCCTGAACTTGGCAATATTGCGCTTTACCTTCAGCAGAAGGATGAGAAGTTAACAATGCACTTAAATCCAAGTGAGCATGTTTATCCGTTTCACCTGGCAATACTTCAAGCAAATCTGTACGGCCAATCAAGTCTTTCAGGCTTGACACACCTAAAGCTGCCAACCATTCGCGGGTTTCTTCTGCAATAAAGTGGAAGAAATTAATCAGCATTTCTGGCTCGCCAATATAATGCTCTTGACGTAAATGATCTTGCTGAGTTGCTACACCGGTTGCACAGTTGTTTAAGTGGCAAATACGCAGGTATTTACAACCCAACGCGATCATTGGTGTTGAACCAAAACCGAAGCTTTCTGCACCCAAAATAGCCGCTTTAACCACATCTAAACCTGTTTTTAAACCACCATCGGTTTGTACGCGTACTTTGCCACGCAGGTCGTTTACGCGAAGCGCTTGATGTGCCTCACTTAGACCCAATTCCCATGGCGAACCTGCATGGTGAATTGAAGACAATGGCGATGCTGCCGTACCACCGTCATAACCAGAAATGGTAATGAAGTCGGCATAGGCTTTTGCAACACCTGCCGCAATTGTACCGACACCGGGTTCAGATACCAGTTTTACCGATACCATCGCTTGAGGATTAACTTGTTTTAAGTCAAAGATCAATTGTGACAAATCTTCAATTGAGTAGATGTCATGGTGCGGTGGAGGTGAAATCAGGGTTACACCTGGTACGGAGTAACGTAAACGTGCAATTAAGCCATTCACTTTACCACCCGGTAACTGACCACCTTCACCCGGTTTCGCACCTTGCGCGACTTTAATCTGCAACACTTCAGCAGACGTTAAATAAGCCGGCGTTACACCGAAACGACCTGATGCAATCTGTTTGATTTTCGAGTTACGGATGGTGCCATAACGTGCAGGATCTTCACCGCCCTCACCAGAGTTTGAACGGCCACCAATGGTGTTCATGGCAATGGCAATCGCTTCATGCGCTTCCGGAGACAAGGCACCTAAAGACATCCCTGCAGAGTCAAAACGTGGCAGAATTTCTTCTACAGATTCCACTTGATCAAGCGCAATTGAATTGTCTGTTTTCAGTTTGAATAAATCACGAATCGTGGTAATCGGACGGTTATTGACCAATTCCGCATATTCTTTAAAGTCAGCATAATCGCCTGAGCGTACTGCTTTATGAAGTGAATTGATCACATCCGGATTAAATGCATGATATTCCTTGTCGAATACAAATTTCAGCAAACCACCCTGATCGATTGGCTTACGTGCTTTCCACGCATTTTCAGCCAATTTTTTAAGATCATTTTCAAGGTCTGCAAATGTTGCACCTTGAATACGGCTTGGCACGCCGGTGAAGCATTTATCAACCACTTCATTTGACAAACCAACAGCTTCAAATAACTGACCACCACGATAAGACGCAACAGTGGAGATACCCATTTTAGAAAGAACTTTCAATAAGCCTTTCTCAATACCTTTACGGAAATTCGCTTGTGCATGAATTGGATCGCCCAACAATTCACCTTTGGCGATCAAATCATTGATCACGTCATAAGCCAGGTATGGATAAATCGCGGTCGCACCAAAACCTAAGATCACGGCAAATTGATGTGCATCGCGTGCAAGACCCGTCTCAACAATGATATTGGCATCGGTACGTAAACCGGCTTGAATCAAGTGATGATGCACCGCACCTGTTGCCATCAAGGCATTGGCAGGTAAATAACCTTCACGGATTTTCTTATCAGAAAGCACCAGTAAAGTTTTGCCATCACGAATCGCTTGAGCCGCTTCCTCACAGATACGTGCAATCGCAGCCTGCAAACCTTCACTTGCAACATAGTTCAAGTCGATGTCTGCAATTTCATAGCCTTTACGACCCAAAGTACGCATTTGGTGCATTTTTGAGTTTGAAAGTACCGGACTTGAAATGATCAGGCGATCTGCATGTTCAGGGCTTTGTTCAAATACATTTTGCTCACGGCCCAAACACGTCTCTAAAGACATCACGATCGATTCACGTAATGGATCGATTGGCGGATTGGTCACCTGTGCAAACTGCTGACGGAAGTAATCGGACACATGACGAACCTGACGTGACAATACCGCCATTGGCGTATCATCACCCATTGAACCCACTGCTTCCTGGCCGCTTTCTGCGATTGGACGAAGCAATTGATCACGTTCTTCAAAGGTTACCATGAACATTTTTTGTGAGGCTTTTAGGGCATCGCCTTTTAAGCCTTGATCACATAAATATTCTTCAAGTTCTGGGCTACCTTGTAAGCGAATTGAGTTTTCACGCAACCATTCACGGTAAGGACGCATTTTTTTCAAATGGTTGCTGACGTCTTGAGTATCAAGCAATTTACCAGTAAGGGTATCAATCACCAGAATTTGCCCTGGACCAACACGACCTTTAGAAATCACGTCTTCAGGTTGATAGCCCCAAACACCAATTTCTGATGCAAGGGTGATGTAACCATTTTTAGTGATCACCCAACGTGCAGGACGCAAACCATTACGATCCAGCATACAGATGGCATGACGACCATCTTGAATCACCAGGCCTGCAGGACCATCCCATGCTTCCATATGTTTAGAGTTAAACTCGTAGAATGCACGAAGATCGGCATCTAAAGTTTCAACATTTTGCCAAGCAGGTGGAACAAGCATGCGTAGCGCACGGAACAGGTCCATGCCACCGCCGACCAGGATTTCCAGCATATTGTCCAGGCTTGAAGAATCCGAACCGGTACGGTTCACAATTGGATTGAGCTCGGTTAAACCTGGAAGTAACGGGTTTTCAAATTTTGGCACACGTGCCATTGCCCAGTTACGGTTTGCAGTAATCGTGTTGATTTCACCATTGTGTGCAAGATAACGGAATGGCTGTGCCAAAGGCCAACGCGGCAATGTATTGGTCGAGAAACGCTGATGGAAGACCACAATGTGTGATTCCAGACGCGGATCTGCTAAATCGGTATAAAAGTCTGCGATTGCTTCAGGCATCATCAAACCTTTATAGGTGATGACTGTTGAACACAATGTTGTGACATAGAATGAGGAATCATTGCTCAGCAATTGTTCCGCACGACGACGCGCAAGGAATAGCTTACGGTTAAATTCAACTTCAGTCACACCCATTGGGCAATTGACAATAACTTGTTCAAATGCCGGCATCGATTGAAGTGCAATTTCACCCAAAGCATCAACATTGGTTGGGATCACACGCCAAGCAAGCACTTTTAAGCCTTCAGATTCAATTTCTTTGGCTAAAACCTGTTTTGAATGCGCAGCAATTGCAGGATCGAGATTTAAAAATACCGTACCGACTGCAAAGACTTCACTTAAAGTGATGTCACTGAGTTTTTTTGCTTCTTCACGGAAAAATGCTTTCGGCATAGCCAGCAATAAACCACAACCATCCCCTGTCTTGCCATCTGCGGCAATACCACCACGGTGGGTCATACAACTTAAGCTATGAATCGCGGTCTTGACCAGATCATGGCTTGCATCGCCCTGCATATGGGCAATTAAACCGAAACCACAGTTATCTTTAAACTCATCCGGTTGGTATAAACCTTGAGCGGGAGCTACAGTATTAGGCGATGGCATGTGCATAGCGTACCCTTCTTTCAACATGGCCCATAAAGCGGGCATCTAACAATCAAATATCTTCTTTGCGATTTAGTCCAATTTACTCACACGCAGATCAAGACTGGGCAGAATCATTTTCTTCACATACTTAAGATAATCGCATTTCATCTTCTATGCATGGATCAATTACAAAAATGTTTTTACTGATGTTACGCACTCTTTTAAAGCAGGTAAATTCAGCAACTTCGCACAATCTTTGAATCTTTTCGCGCCAAAATAGGGACAATAACTCAATTCATGCACCAATAAAGCAAAAATGATGCCAATTAAGAAAAGATAAAGCTAAATGTTTTAAATATAGAAACATTAAAGCTTCATCTGGTTTAGTTTATTTTTTTGGCAGCATTTTTCGCACTATTTTTGTGCATTGAATTATTTTTATAGCTTAATTTGCTCTATTTTAGAACTCTATTTTTAATTAAATGGATCGCTAATTTCAGTTTCTGCTGCTTTATTGCCATTTCTTTTCGGCGCAGGTTCAACTGAGGAATGTGACTGCTGAACATCAACCACATTTCCTTCTTCATCACGACGCGTAACAGTGGTGGTTGTCGTTGCTGCTTTAGGATCAACCACAGGTACAGTCGGTTTGGGTTTAGGTACGACCAACAGACTCTCATCAATGCGAGGCAATGGTGCAGACTTCAAATTGACGGCATATAGTTTGCTATTTGAGCCCATTTCATCTGCGCCCATATCATTGACTAAGGCAGCATAATCTTTAATGTCATAAACTTGAGGTTGAATAGACTTGGGAAACTGGAACGGCAATTGTTGAAGGGCCTGTTTTGCCTGATCACTATTCCGATAGATCCCATAAAGCAGAACATATTGTTCAATTTGATTTTCGCCACTTAAGCGAATGTAGAAAAAGTTCTTACGATCAGACTGTTTTTTTAGAAAACTTCGAATTACATCGTCTTTGCTTGCTCGAAACAGTTCAATCGTGGTGGCATTTTTATTGTCACTGATAAATTTACTGCCACGGAATTCAGGTTCATAGCTTCCCGTATTGACCACACGTGTGGTCATTTCCAAAGGACGTACTTCTTCTTGAAGTGCGCCAAGAAGGCTGGTTGCAGCAACTTTTTCCGGTTGAATTTGCAATTCAGATTCAGTTTCAGCAGATTTTTCTACTTCTACCAAAGCATCACTATCGGTAATTGCCCAAAATATAAGTGCTGCAAACAGGCACACCAACCCACACACCAGCCAGATATAGTTTTGAATACGTTGCCATTGTGTACGGAGGGTTGCCATGACTTATGCCTTCTCTTGATTCGCTAAAATCGCTTGTTTCATCAATTCCACATCAAATTCCTTGCTAATTACAGCCTGCCCTAAAGATTTCATTAGAACCAGACGTAACTGTCCATTCAGCACTTTTTTATCATGTGCCATATATGCGAGAAATTCATCCAGTGGAATAGCGGGGCATTTTACGGGTAAATGGGCACGTTGAATGATTTTTTTTGTACGTTCTAAATCTTCCGCTGAAATCCAGCCCATGCGTTGCGATAAATCCGCAGCCATCACCATACCTGTTGCGACCGCTTCACCGTGAAGCCAAACGCCATATCCTAAGTAAGACTCGATAGCATGACCAAAGGTATGACCTAGATTTAATAAAGCCCGTTCTCCTTGTTCTTTTTCATCATTCGCAACAATACGTGCCTTATGTGCACATGAACGGTAAACTGCTTCAGCCAGTAATGCCGAATCACGCCCAACCAGGCCATCCATATTTTTTTCGAGCCAAACCAAGAAATCCAAATCACCCAACAAGGCATATTTAATCACTTCTGCCAGACCTGCTGACAGTTCACGATCAGGCAAAGTGCTTAATTGCGCCATATCGGCCAATACCACTTGTGGCTGCTGGAAAGCACCAATCATGTTCTTACCCAAAGGATGATTAATACCGGTTTTCCCTCCCACACTCGAATCCACTTGTGACAGAAGCGTGGTCGGAACCTGAATAAAATACACGCCGCGCTGGAAACAGGCAGATGCAAAACCAGCCATATCTCCAATTACGCCACCACCCAGTGCCAGAACGGTAGCATCGCGGTTAAATCCGGCTTCTAACAAGGCATCAAAAATCAAATTTAAATGTTCAATATTTTTATATTTTTCACCATCAGGCAAAATACATGTTGCAACTGTTTTCCCTAAAGCTTCAATCGCACTCACATAATGTTCTAAATACAAAGGCGCAACCGTTGTATTGGTCACAATCATCACTTGCTTAGCTTTAATATAAGGTTCAAGTAATGATTGTGGATTTAAATCACTGCCAATAAAAATAGGATAGCGGCGATCGCCGAGTTCAACATGTAAAGTTTGCATGAAATTAAAACCGTTAATTAGACTAAATCTGCTTCTTGAGAAACTATCAGATGTAAGATTTTTTGGGCTAAATCACGAGCAGCCCCCTGGTTGGTTTCAATAATATAATGCGCAACTTCTCGATACAAAGGATCGCGAAGTGCCAATAAATCACGTAACTTTTGTTCAGGATTTTCAACTTGCAGTAAAGGACGGTTTTTATCCCGGTAGGTACGCTGTAATTGAATTTCGACAGGAGTATAGAGATAAACAACGATTCCGCGTTGTTTTAAAAATTCGCGATTGGGCGCTTGGGTCACTGCGCCACCACCAGTTGCCAGAACCAGTTGCGTGCGAGCAGTGAGTTCATCGATCACCATGGTTTCACGGTTACGAAATCCCTTTTCACCTTCTTTTTCAAAAATCCAAGGAATTGTCGCTCCTGTTTTGCGTTCAATTTCATGATCACTATCAAGAAACTCTCGACCTAACAGTTCCGCTAAATGTCGACCAACAGTTGTTTTCCCAGCCCCCATTGGCCCTACCAAATAAATATTTGGCAGGGTTTCAAACTCATTGCTTGGCAAGGAGTCACCTATTTGTTTTGCTAAATTCAAAATATATTAATGATTTCTTGAAACACTGTCATTAACAATTCGTGGTGTAACAAAAATCAATAGCTCACGTTTATTGTCAGACTTGATATCTTTACGGAATAAACGGCCTACATAAGGAATATCACCCAAGAATGGCACCTTGGTTTGACCATTACGGGTTTCTTGTTCAAAAATACCACCCAGTACTACAGTTTCTCCATTATCAACCAGGACATTGGTATTAATTTGATTTTTATTAATCGTCAATTGGCCGGTTGGTGTCGGATTTCCTGGTGTATCGCTGGTGATGTTGAGTAGCATCTGAACTTTGCCATCAGGCGTAATACTTGGTGTTACATCCAAGCTTAGTGTCGCGTCAATAAATTCAGTGGTTGAAACTGCATTTGCACCGCCACCTTCTGAAGATTGATATGGAATTTGCGTACCTGATGAAACTTTAGCCGTCTGTTTGTCTGCAGTTAAGACTTTAGGTGTGGAAATTACTTCACCATAACCATCTGCTTGTAATGCAGAGAGTTCCAAATCTAACATAAAGTCAGACAAGCTGATTAAACCAAAGGCAATTTTACCTGCTGCATTAGCTACACCTAAATCCACATTTAAGTTCTGTGGACGTTCAATCGTATATTTACCGTCATCATCAGGTGTTTTTAAATCCCATAAAGTTTGATCACTACCGCCGACTAACAAATCATTATTTTGATTAATGCCTTGCGACAAGATCCCCCACTTCACACCCATCTCTTTACTAAACTCTGTTGAAGCACGGACAATACGCGCTTCAACCATCACTTGCTTGACTGGAATATCTAACAAATCGACCATTTTGCGGACTTTATCAATATTCTGGGCAGTATCATTAATAATCAGTGTATTGGTACGTGCATCAGCGGAGATTGTGCCACGTGAGCTTAATAAACTTTCACTAGAATTATTATTGTTACCACTATTCCCAGAATTAGCATTGTTTGAAGATTTTGTCTGCGTAATCAGTTTTTCAATATCAGCCACCTTTGCATAGCTGAGTTGCATATACTCGGTTTGTATTGGCGCCAACTTGACACTTTGCTCTATGGCCTTCGCCTGCTCTTCTTCTGCTTTGATTAATTCCGAAACTGGGGCAATCCAGATGACATTACCATTACGACGTTTATCTAAATTTTTGGTTTTTAGAATAATATCTAATGCCTGATCCCAAGGTACATCTTTTAAACGTAAAGTAATATTGCCTTGTACACTATCAGCGGTCACCATATTAATTTCAGTGAAGTCTGCCAACAACTGCAGCACACGACGTACTTCTATATCCTGAAAATCTAGAGAAATCTTTTTACCAGTATAGCTATTGGCTGCTTTCGGTTTAAGCGGATTCTTATCTTCAGGTCGTTTTAAACTGATGGTCAGTTTATTGTCCGCCTGATAGGCCATATATTCATAGCTACCAGCAGTTTGAATGGTAATTACACCATTTCCACCATTATTATTTGCATCAATCGTAGAAACTGGCGTTGCAAAATCATTCACATTTAAACGACGCGCCAAATGTGCAGGAACTTTGCTTCCTAAAGTACGCACCACAACTTTACTGCCTTGCTGCTGCACATCAACTGGTGTGTTTGTGCCGAGCAAATCAATCACAACCTGCCCTTCACCTTGACCACCGCGCTGGAAGCCAATATTGGAAATGCCTTGGGTTGATCTTTGGCTCTGAGCTGCAACCTGCTGAGGAGCGAATGCATTGCCCGCGGCAGAATTAATTTTTAAAATAAAAGTATTACCTTCCATGCGTGTGGTAAAGGCACCGGCATCCGCTAAATTCACTGTTAAACGTGAACGCTGAGCATCAGAACTCACATCAACAGAACTCGCTTCTTTGGTTGCAACTGCAATGCTATTTTGTTTTAAATTGTGCTGTGCTTTATCAAAATCCAGAATCAGACGTGATGGTTGTTCCAATTGATAAGCTTGTGGTTGTGGCGGCAAGCCGTTAAACATGACACGAATTTCTGTACCCTGACCTGCAACCTGCATAGGTACAATATTGGTAATACTGACTTGTGCATTGGCAACTTGCATTACTGCGATTGCCACAGCACCCATAGAAAATTGACGGAACAAATGGTTCATTGTATTGCCATCCCCAAATATAAAATCTTTCAAACTATTATTCATTTTTATTCCTTTAAACTTAAGGCGCGGGTCCAATTAATATCAGACTTCTTGGACGCTCTACATATCCTTCCCGTCCATCTGGAATAATTTCCATAAGATCGATTTGTGTTGGCGTGATACGCACCACACGACCATGATTCACACCCATGTAGCTACCACGTTGTATACGCTCTATTTCACCATCTGGCGTTTGAATTAATGCCAGAATCTGCCCCGACTGGTTACGCATGCTTCCTTTCATATTCAAGGATTCGATGGCATAGCTTTCTAAAGGCTGCAGTTGACGTGACAGGTTAGGATAGACACGTTTTCCTGCCATAACCCTTAATTCAGCAGCCAGTGAGCTCGGCAAAAAAGGGCTTTTCAGCTGATGCGCTGCATAGTCAAATGTTGGTACAGGTGGAAAAACTGGGGCTGGTTCAATCGGTAATGGTGGCTGATTACGAATACTGGCCATTTGCTCATTGACTGCATCAATACGAGAATCACACCCCACCAATAACAAGCCTAACATCAGGCTCAAAGTCATTCTTTCTATTTTCATTACTGTGCTCCTCCAGCCGGAGCAGCTGAATTCGCATCTGCTGCTTGAGTATCCGTAGCACCGATATAACGATAGGTTTTGGCTTTAACGCTATAGGTAATTTGAGGAATATCGGTTTTTTTCTCTTTATTTTCCGTTCCCGTAATATCAAAATCATGCAAAGTGACAATTCGTGGAAGTGCCGCTATGCCACTCACAAAAGAACCAAAGGCATGATAATCACCTGTTGCTTCAATCGAAATAGGCTGCTCAATAAAGAACTCTTGCTTAATTTCATTTTCTAAACGGATATTTTTAAATTTCAGACCTGAATTCACCCCACTGACGTTGATATCTTCAACCAGTCCTGGAATTTCAGTTTCTTTAGGTAATTGTTCAAGTTGCTGATTAAAATTCGCTTCCATTTCCTGCAACTGCGCTTGCAACTGTTGCAAGTTACGCAGCTTTGAATCTTTTTCACGAAATTCATTGAGCAAGTTTTGCTCTTGAGCGCTGGCATTGGAAATCGCTTCTATCTGACCTTTAATCAGCGCAAAATATCCCAGAATAGCAATCATCATCACAATTAAAATCCAGCAAGTGATTTTAACGGATAATGGCCAGCTCCCGTAGTTATTCATATCCAAGGTATTGAACTGCTGAAGAAACTTATCTAAGGTCATCTTCTTTTTAGGAGCAGCAACACCTTCATTTGGGTTTAATTCATCAAATTCGTCGAGACTCATTGTGCTGCCCCCGCTGCTGAATTAGCTGGATTTTGTTGTAATTCTGGCGTTACCGGTTGTGCGATTTGATCCAAGTCAGCAGTAATCACGAATGCGCCATAACGCTCTTCAATACGTGGAACTACAGAACTAGGTGCCTTGTCTTTTGGCTCTTCAACGGCTAAAAAAGAATTCATAAAGGCATTTCTATACCAGGCTGATGCTTCTAAACTACGCAAAAATTCTGCAACCGTGTTCGGACTTTCTGCCTTGCCTTCAAGGGTGAATTTATCACCGGTACGGACAAATTTGGTAATGTACAAATTGCTTGGTGTCACACGTACCATTTCATCAATCAGGCGAACCGCAATCGGTCGTTGCCCTTGTAAACCTTGAATCAACTTCATGCGTTCAATAATGGCATTTCGTTGAGCTTCCAACCCTTCCAGGGATTTTAATTGCACATCCAAGTTTTGGTTGGTACTGGTAATCAATTGATTCGCTTGTTCTTGATCTTCAAGTTTATGGCCATAATAAAACCATGCCAATGTGACTGCTAAAGCCCCGATTAATGCCATTCCTATACAAATTGTAATAAATTCTTTTTTTCGTTTCTCTCTTAGCTCATCACGCCAAGGGAGCAGGTTAATTCTCGCCATTAATCAAAACTCCTCAATGCCAAACCACATGCCACCATGAGTGAGGAAGCATCGTTCTCTATCTTTTTAATATCAATTTGTGGAGAAAAGCCCATTTGTAAAAATGGGTTGGCAATAGTTACACGGTAACCAAGTTTTTGTTGTAGGAGCTTCGCGAGCCCCGGAATATTAGCATTCCCCCCTGCCAATAAAATATGATCGATCTCATTAAATTGTGAAGATGAGAAAAAGAACTGTAATGATCGTGCTGCCTGCTGAACCACCGCTTCCAAGTAGGGCTCCAGAACTTCAACATCATAATCATCAGGTAATGAACGACTTTTCTTGGCACGGCCGGCTTCTTCAAAAGACAAACCATAACGATTTTGAATTTCTTGAGTCAGTTGTTTCCCGCCAAACACCTGTTCACGCGTATAAATGACTTTATTGTTTTGCATTACAGATAAGGTGGTCATGGTATGACCAATATCTAAAATACCGACAGTATTTACCCCCATAGGCAAAGTATCGGAAAATACTTGATACGCATTTTCGATTGCAAAACTTTCAACATCAGCAGTTTTTGGGGTTAGACCAGCAAGTTCCAACACTTCAGAACGTGCTTCAACATTTTCAAGACGGGTCGCAACCAAAAGTACATTCACCCGATTCGGGTTTGCCAAACGCTCAGGCAACACCTCAAAATCAAGACTCGCTTCATCTAATGGGAAAGGAATATATTGCTCGGCATCCATACGAATCTGAACTTCTCGTTCATCGTCCGTCATGTCCGCATCCATCTCAATTGTTTTGGTAATGACCATTGAAGTTGGAACTGCAAGTGCTGCAGCTGTAGATTGGGTATTGGCTAGATTGAGTGCTCGCTCTAATGCATCCCCGACCGCCTCTGGATTTAATATATTTTTTTCGACAACACTGCCTTCAGGTAAAGGCACCAGCGCATAGCTCTCCACCCAATACCTGTTACCGCTTTTAACAGAAAGTTCTAACAACTTAACAGAAGTAGAACTAATATCTACTCCAATTAACCCCTTATTCGGCTTACGATATAACCTGAGCACTATATAATTCCTATTATTTTTTTATCCCCAATAAAAGTAACCTACTAATCAGTCTTGGTCTATAATTTTATACAGATACAATAACGCATCTAACAATCTGTATGTGTAAAGGCTATACTGACCGCCAATTAGTTTGCCATTAGCTCTTATTAAAACTTACTTGTTATGAAAAAGCTATCTCGTTCGGGCCATGTTCATCCATTTTTTTTGATCATAATTATAGCCTTGGTCGCAATTCCGATGGGATTCTATGGCATGTATCTCTATATTGCCCCATCTTTACCTAAAATGACCACTTTAAAAAAGGCGCCGTTACTCAAGCCCTTACAAGTGTATAGTGCTGATAATGAACTTATTGCAGAGTATGGTGGCAAGTTATCTGTGCCTGTAGAGTACAAACAAATTCCCAAACCATTTGTTTCTGCCTTTCTCGCAGCTGAGGATTCCTCTTTCTTTGAACATAGCGGCATTAGCTTCAAAGGCCTAGGACGAGCAGTCAGTGAAACAATCACAGGATCGAACGTGCAAACAGGTGGTTCAACCATCACCATGCAAGTGGCAAAAAACTATTATTTAAGTCCTGAACGCACCCTCAAACGCAAACTCACAGAAATCTTCCTTGCTCGAAAAATAGAACAAAACTTAAGCAAAGAAGAGATTTTAACCCTTTATGTGAATAAAATTTTCTTGGGGAAAAATGCTTACGGTATTGCTGCCGCAGCGAAAATTTATTACAACAAAAGCCTGGATCAGCTGAGCATTGCCCAAATGGCGATGATTTCAGGCCTACCCAAAGCACCGTCTAAATATAATCCTGTGGCCAATCCAACACGCGCGCTGGAACGTCGCAACTGGATTCTTGGACGTATGCTGCAATTGGGCTATATCAACCAGTCGCAGTATCAAAAAGCCATTGCCGAACCGGTTAATCTGGATATGCCAGACCGCGGCATTAATAATAAATATCCGTACGTCGGGGAAATGGTTCGCTCGGAACTGGTTGAAAAATTTGGCGAACAAGCCACTGATTCTGGTTATAAAGTTTATACAACCGTTGACAGCAAACGTCAGGCCTATGCAGAACAGGCGGTACAAGAAGGCTTAGAGGCGTATGATCGTCGCCATGGCTGGCGCGGTGCTGAAGCAAATGACAAACCGCTTAGCGAATTCAGCGCTTACGCAAACACTTATCCCGCGAAAGTGATTAAAGTAAACAGCAATTCTTTTGATGCACTGATGCAGGATGGCTCTACCGTGACTGTGCCCTGGTCAGGGATGTCATGGGCTTATCCTTATAGAAATGCCAACAGTGTCGGCCCTGCCCCACGTCAGGCTTCTCAGATTGTTAAACTTAAAGATATTATTCGATTACGTCCCAATGACAATAAAACCTCATGGGCACTGATACAAGTTCCTAAAGCGCAAGGGCAGCTGATTGCGATCAATCCAAATAACGGTGCAATTGAAGCCATTGTTGGTGGATACAATTTTTACCAATCTAAATTCAACCGTGCGCTACAAGGCTGGCGTCAACCGGGCTCAACCATTAAGCCCTTTGTTTATGCTTTGGCACTCGAACGTGGCATGACGCCTTATAGCATGGTCAATGACAGCCCGATTACCATTGGCAAATGGTCGCCGAAGAACTCGGATGGGCGTTATTTAGGCATGATTCCTTTACGTCGTGCTTTGTACCTATCTCGAAATACGGTTTCTGTTCGATTGTTACAGACTGTCGGGATAGAACGTACACGCCAATTATTCATGGATTTTGGTCTGCACGAAAATCAAATTCCACGGAATTACACTATTGCGCTAGGCACACCGCAAGTTCTCCCTATTCAAATGGCAACCGGTTATGCAACCTTTGCCAATGGGGGTTACCGTATTCAGCCGCATTTTATTGATCGCATTGAAGATGCGTATGGCAAAGTGATTTATCAAAGCAATCCAGAATATGCGTGTATTTCATGTATCAATCAAAATGATCCAGAACAGGAATCAGCTGAACCCGCAACTCCAGATGATGAAGTGATTGAAGTCACCAATCAAACGTTGCAAGCAGAAAAAGAACTGGCGAAACTGCAATTGGATGAATCGAAAAGTCAATATCGTCAGGCACAGCGTATTTTAAAATCCAGCTCTGCTTATGACATGGCCAATATTCTGCGTGATGTGATTCAGCAAGGTACAGGCCGTGCAGCCCTTAAAATTGGTCGTGGCGATATTGGCGGTAAAACAGGAACCACCAACGATGCTAAAGATGCCTGGTTTGCCGGATTCAATGGCAAGCTGGTGACTGTGGCATGGGTCGGTTTTGACCAACCGACTACACTGGGTCGTCGTGAATATGGGGGTGTTGCAGCTTTACCAATCTGGACCAACTTTATGGGCAATGCCTTAAAAGGCACACCAGCAGCATGGGTTCATTTCGATAAAAATGCCAAAGCACCGACCAACCACACCCAGACTATCACTGTTGGTGAACCAGTCAGAGGGGATCGCTCTTCTCCCCCATTGGCTCGCCCACTGTACCGCCCTGCACCAGTAGCACCGGTACGAGCACCAGAACGTGACTTTGACGACCTGCCTGGAGAAGAAATACAGACTCCAGATCCTGCAGACTCTTCAAACACGCAAAAGCAAAACAATAAGCCGGATGCGCTTGAACGTTTAATTGATGTATTTGAATAAACTCATAAAAAGCCCTCAAATGAGGGCTTTTTATTTGGATTATTTCTTTTTAAACAAATAAATTTGAAACTGCCCTTTTAACTCGAATTGCTCATTCTGCTCTAGCGCCTGGCGGCGTTCTGGTTTTGCTTTATAAGCATACGGTGTCATCGCAACCAGGTTTTTTAAATCTGCCTGTTGCACAGTAAAAGGCGCATCAACAATACTTCCATCTATTAATTCAAAAGCATCTGCCAATTGATCAACAAACTTATGTGGTTCATGCGGGTTCACTTCTTCAAACAAGGCTTCACGCATCGCATATAAGTGTTCAGTCGCAGGGGTCACGACCATCAAATAGGCATTCGGCTTCAGTACGCGCAATATTTCCTGCTTGGGAATAGGGCTAAACAAACTGGTACATAAGTCAATCGAGCTATCTAAAACAGGAAGTGTTGCACCGGTTCCCACCACCCAGGTCACTTTTTTATTCAACTTAGCCGCAACCTGAACCGCATTTTTTGCAATATCCACACCGACACATTGCAGCACTTCTGCCTGCATGGCATTGGTGTAATATCCTTCGCCACAGCCAATATCCAGCAGGTTTTCAATGCGTAAGTCACGAATTTTTTCGACCACCGCCTGTTGTAGCGGTGCATAAAATCCGGCACTTAAAAATGCACGGCGTGCCTGCACCGATTCCACGGTATCGCCCGGGTTTTTACTGTGTTTATGCTGCACCACATGCAAGTTCACATACCCCTGTTTTGCCACGTCATAACTGTGGTTATTGGCACAGCGCCATGTTTTCTCGGTCAGTTTCAGCGCTTCACGACATACAGGACACATCAGCAGATTCATATTTTCTCCAGTGCCTGAAAATCAGGCGTTAAAAAAGCCGGCAGATGTGGGAGCAAATGCCGGCTTTTTCGAATATTTGCTTAACGCAATTTTAAGGTCATTAAGCCTAAAACTACCAGCATAATCGTGATAATCCAGAAACGAATCACCACTTGAGTTTCACGCCAGCCTTTTTTCTCGTAATGGTGATGTAAAGGCGCCATCAGGAATACACGTTTATTTCGCATACGCAGTGAACCAATTTGCAGGAACACAGAAATGGCTTCGACCACAAATACACCGCCCATAATCGCAAACACGATTTCCTGACGAACCATGACCGCAATGGTTCCCAGCATCGCACCCAAAGACAATGCACCGACATCACCCATAAATACCTGAGCTGGATGTGCGTTATACCAAAGGAAGGCCAAGCCCGCACCAATCATTGCTGCGCAGATCACCACCAATTCAGATGAATATTTTACATAAGGCATATGCAGATAATTGGCAAAACGAACATCACCTGCAAGGTAGGCAAATACCCCTAAACCTGCTGCTACAAGCACGATTGGCATAATCGCCAAACCATCCAGACCATCCGTCAGATTGACCGCATTGGATGCACCGTTAATCACCAGATAAGTAAAGATAATAAAACCGATACCGAGAGGAATTGCGGACAAAGGAATACTGATATTTTTAAAGAATGGAATCAGCAGATCCAGCATATTCGCGGTATGCACAGGATTGGCCTGTTGGGTCGCAATCACATACAGCGCAATACCAGCACCCAATGATCCGACTGAAGTCCAGAAGAATTTCTTGCGTGCAGGAAGTCCAGCATTGTCTTTATAACGGACTTTAATCCAGTCATCCGCCCAGCCCACGGCACCGAAAATCACCATAACCCCAAGTACAATCCAGACATAGGGATTGGATAAATCAGCCCAAAGCAAGGTTGAAATACCAATTGAAAGCAGGATCAATACCCCACCCATGGTTGGGGTACCCATTTTTTTGGCATGACCTTCAGGAGCAAACGAACTGACTGCTTGGCCGTATTTGAGAGCTTGCAACCTGCGGATCATCACCGGACCCAAGACCAGTCCAATAGTCAATGCGGTTAAGACACTGAGCAAAGCACGTAATGTTAAATAACGAACCACCTGAAACGAGCTGTGGTAGCCCGCCAGTTGTTCAAATAGCCATAACAGCATTAAAGTTTCTCCATCAAATCAGCCATCAATGTTTCCATATGGGTATAACGAGAACCTTTAAACAGGAAACTCATGGATTGAGGTTGATGTGTTTCAATTAGACTCAGTAAAAAAGGAAGGGCTTGTTCCTGATTCAGGAAAGCCTGCATTTTTTTACCATATTGGGTACTGCGTGCCCCTTCTTGAGTGGCAGGTGAAAATTCACCCACAGCCACTACAAAATTGACGCCTGTCGCAACCAGATCTCGGCCCAACATATAATGTTGTTGCGCCGCACTCGTCCCCAACTCACCAATATCGCCAATCACCATCACTTTTACCCCGTCTTGCTGCGCAAGCACTTCAGCTGCTGCACGCATCGAGGTTGGATTGGCGTTGTAGGTATCATCAATAAATAAATGGTTTTTTGCCTGAATGAAATTCAAGCGACCTTTGGCACCTTTCGCCTGTTCTAAACCCGCCACAATATCGTCTAGAGCAACGCCGATGGCGAGGGCAAAAGCAGTCGCAGCAGTGGCATTTTGCACATTATGTTCACCAGCAAACGGCAGGTTGACCTGGCGTACACCTTGCGGGGTATTTAAAGTAAAACTGGAGGATTGCGGATGTAATTCAATTTCTGTAGCAAAAATATCCCCATTTTCACCAAAGCTTAAGACCTGTCCGGTTTGTACGGCTTGGCGAATCGTATCGGCAAAATCATCTGCAGCAGGAACAATCGAGGTACCGGTTTTGGCAATATGTGCATAAATTTCAGATTTAGCCCGGCAGATGCCATCGCGGCCGCCAAATTCTCCCAAATGCGCAGTACCAATATTAATGATCCCTGCCACATGCGGTTGAACCAGATTCGAGGTGTAATCAATTTCACCCTGATGACTTGCACCGAGTTCCATCACGGCATACTGATGTTCAGCGCGAAGCTCAAGCAACATCATTGGCACACCCAAATCATTGTTCAGGTTACCGCGAGTAATTAGGGTGGGTGCCAAGCGCGATAAAATACTGCCAAGCATTTCTTTAGTGGTGGTTTTACCGCTACTGCCGGTCAGCGCAATCACTTTCAACTGTGAATTTTGTGCGCGGCGATAAGCCCCTAAATGACCGAGGGCCAAACGCGTGTCTTCAACCACGAGTTGGCAAATATCTGCGTCAACCGGATGACTGACGATGGCAATTTCACAGCCCTTGGCTGCGACTTGAGCAACAAAATCATGCGCATCAAAGCGTTCACCTTGCAGCGCTAAAAAAGCATCGGCTTTTTCAGCATTGCGTGAATCTGTCAAAATCCGTTTAATGTTGCCTTGAGGCACTTTCTCATTCAACCAGTAACCTTGAGTGGCATCCGCAAGCTGTGCAGCTGTCCATGGCTCTAAAGGCACTGTACTGGTAGTCGATGTATGCATTGTTGTTTCCTATTGAGCCGGATAAGCTGAATCTGGGGTGTGATGCTGTGTATCGATTGCTGATTGCACTTCGATCACATCGTCAAACCAGTGACGCACACCGTCAATTTCTTGATAATTTTCATGGCCTTTACCTGCAATAACGACAATATCGCCTGCCTGGGCGTTTTGCACGGCAAATTTAATCGCTTCACGGCGGTCATGAATTTCATGCACAGCATGGGCTGAAAAATCGATGCCAGCTTTCATGTCCGCAAAGATTTGTTCCGGGTTTTCGGTACGTGGATTGTCTGATGTAATCAAGGCAACATCTGCACCATCTAGCGCTGCCTGAGTCATCAGTGGACGCTTGCCACGATCACGATCGCCACCACAACCAAATACGGCCCACAACTGACTGGATACATGACGTTTTAAGGTTTTCAGCACCTGAATTAAGGCATCAGGCGTATGCGCATAATCCACCACAAATAACCGCTCTGCATCACGGATGACCTGCATACGGCCCGGTGCACCTTTCAATTGTGCAACGGTCGAAATCAGTGCTGCAAGATCAAAGCCGGCTTGCTCTGCACTCACCAAACTTGCAACCAGATTTTCCACATTAAAATGACCCAGCAATGGACTCTGAACTTCAAATTCACCTTGTCTGGTAATCAATCTAAAGTTTGCACCATTCAAACTGTATTGAATATCTTCAACCTGATAATCGGCAGTTTGCGTGGTTGAATAGGTCAGAATTTTCGGTTGCGCAGGATTGGCTTTCGCAGCATCGATCATGACCTGGGCATGCTCATCATCGATATTGATAATCGCCACTTTTAAACCCGGGAATTTAAATAAGCGCGACTTGGCTTCCGCATAGGCTTCGAGCGTACCGTGATAATCCAGATGATCACGGCTTAAATTACTGTAGGCCGCAATTTCAATATCACAGCCATTCAAACGGCCTTGTTCCAGACCATGTGAACTGGCTTCAATCGCGGCAAATTCAGCACCTTGCTCTGCATAATCATGCAAGGCATTTTGCAAATGCAATGCATCCAAAGTGGTATGCGAAGACGCTTCCAGATTCGGTAAAATTCCGTTTCCGGTGGTTCCCATCACTGCACATTTTTTTCCCTGCAACATTAATAATTCAGCAACAAGTCGTGAAATAGTGGTTTTACCGTTGGTCCCGGTGACTGCAAGAATTCGTGCCGCTGGTATGGGCTGAGTCGCTTGTAAATATTGCTTTTGCCACGCTCCCATCAGATGACGGACATTCGGCACAACAACACTATTATCCAAGCCTAAATCGGCTTCGCTGACCACAGCCAAGGCACCGTTCGCCAAAGCTGACTGTGCAAATTGCAAGGTTTTTTCCGGTTGAGAAAAACTATTCAGGGCAATAAAAATTTGCCCTGGCTCAACGTTACGACTATCTAAACCAAAGCCACTGAATGGCTTGGTCATCCATCCAGTGATTTTGTCAGCGGTGTAGAGATCTTGAAATGTAATGGACATTCATCACCTATTACTGAATTTTGGGAATATCTAAAGGTCTATCTAAAGGCACATTCATTAAACGTAGTGATTCTTGCATTACGCGTGCGAATACAGGCGCAGATACCGTCCCCCCATAGTAAGAACCTTGAGGGTTTTCCACCACGACAATCATGGCCAAACGCGGATCGCTCACTGGGGCCACACCGGCAAATAAAGCACGATATTCGCTGGTTGAATAACCTTTTCGGTCAGCACGCAGTTTATGTGCGGTACCTGTTTTACCGGCCACACGATAGCCCGGAATAGTGGCACGTGTAGCCGTTCCGCCTGGCAATGTCGCTGTTTCCATCATCAACAGCACTTGATCGGCAATTTTCGCATCAATGATTTGCTCACCCTTGGGTGGCTGTTCCAGTTTATATAAACTTAAAGGAACCTTGACACCTTTATTGGCAAGCATGGCATAGGCATCCGCAATTTGCAGCACGGTCGCATTCAGGCCATAGCCATAAGCCATGGTGCCCACTTCAGAGACATTCCATTTGCTGGGCGGCAAGATTAAGCCTCCACTTTCACCTGGGAATTTCACTGCTGAACGCTGGCCCATTCCTACACGCTTATAAAAAGTCGGCAAGGTAGCATAAGGCAAGGACAGTGCCAGTTTAGCAACACCCACGTTAGATGATTTCTGGATAATGCCGCCTAAAGTCAGCGCGCCATAGTTATGCGTATCACGGATGGTATGGTTACCAATACGCATACTGCCCGGTGAAGTATTCACTATGGAATTCGCAGTGTATTTGCCACTTTCCAAAGCCATCGCCACAGTCAACGGTTTCATGGTTGAACCCGGTTCAAAGGAATCGACGGCACCACGGTTACGCATGGCATCTTTATTCCCCAGACTTTTTTTATCATTCGGGTTATAAGAAGGCCAGCTGCTCATTGCCAGAATTTCACCGGTTTTCACATCTACCGCAATGGCTGTTGCTGAACGGGCATTATTGGCCACACCGGCCGCCGTCAATTCACGGTACATAATATATTGCAGACGTGAATCAATACTTAAGGTGATATTTTCCCCTGCTTCAACTTCTTTAGTCACTTCAGGATCTTTAAAACGATTGCCTTTTTTATCTCGCACCACTTGTTGTGCACCATCCTGACCGGATAAAGCAGTATTGAGCTGCATTTCCAGACCTTCAATCCCCATCCCTTCACTATTGGTTAAGCCAATAATCTGTGCATTCGGCTGCGGCTGAGGATAGTAACGTTTATAGTTTTTCTCGGTATAAACCCCTTGGAACTCCCGTTTGGCAATCAGTTCAGCTTGCTGCGGTGGGATTTCTTTTTGCAGAACCAGATAGCGTGAACGAGGTTTCTCGTTCATTTTCTTTTTCAACTCGGCACGATCCATGCCCACAGCGTCGGCAAGTTCATCCAGGTTTAAGTTTTTATTCGGTAATTGACGTTTTAATTTACGGTTAGTCGGGTCTTTGGCCAGTTCAGCAGTAATGTCATCAAACTGTTTCTTAGTTTCAAAATAATCACGCGGATCAATCACCACTTTCATGACCGGTGTACTAATCGCCAAAGGCACCCCATGACGATCATAAATCACGCCACGCATCGCCTTGACTTTTTCCGTTCTTAAAATGTTGGCATTGGCTTTGTTTTGCAAAAAGTCCTTGTTGATAACCTGCACATAAAATGCACGACCGACCAAAGCTAAAAAGCAGAGTAAAACCACACTCCACATCAAATAAAAACGCCACATATCCACGCTAAGGGTGTTTTTATCCGTAATAGACTGCTGTTTTTTACGCACTTGCTTGTTTCTCTTGTCCACCATATTACAGCTAGCCTTATTTTTTATCTTCTGAAGTCATTGGTAAAGAAATCACAACCGTCTGTGTTGCAGGTGGCGAATACATCCGCAACTGGGTCACAGCACGTGTGCCAATTTGCGCTGTCGCACCAAAGGTTTGCTGCTCGATGAGCAAACGCCCCCACTCTGCATTCAGATCATCCTTTTCTCGGTTAAAGGCACTTAATTCACGGTAATCATGACGGTATTCAAAGACTTGAAACACCACCATAATTGCGCTAAAAAAGACCAATACCAGTAAAACGACATAACTGATGAGTTTTTTCATCGCCAATTTTTCTGTTTTCTTTTCAACAACTTCAGTTTTCATTATTCGCCTTTTGAAGCTAAGCGTTCTGCAACTCTAAGCCATGCACTACGTGAACGAAAATTGGCTTTAATCTCTTCTTCACTGGCACGTACTCGGGAAATTTTCTTTAAACGACGGGTATCTTCCCGTTCTTGTGGCATACCCCAACTGGTATCTTCCGCTAAAGTCGATTCTTTTTGAATAAACTGTTTAATTAAACGATCTTCCAGCGAGTGGAAACTAATGACAGCTAAACGCCCCCCAGTTTTTAGCACATCCACCGCTTGCGGCAAGAATGCTTCAATATCTTCTAATTCTTTATTAATGGCAATACGGATCCCCTGAAAAGTTCGGGTTGCCGCATGTTTATTTTTTTCCCATTTCGGATGGGCAACTTTCACAATTTCAGCCAGTTGTGCAGTCGTTTCAATATAGCCAGCAGCTTTAATGGCTTTGGCAATACGGCGACTATAACGTTCTTCACCATATTGGAAAATAACATTGGCCAAGGCTTCTTCTTCAATATTCACCAGCCATTCAGCCGCAGTCGGACCTTTTGAATTGTCCATGCGCATATCAAGCGGGCCATCTTTCATAAAGCTAAAGCCACGTTCAGCCTGATCAAGCTGTGGAGATGACACGCCTAAATCTGCCATCACGCCATCAACCAGACCTATACCTCGAGCTTCAAGTTCTTGTTTTAAATCAGCAAAACTGGCATGAATAATTTTAAAACGTGAATCTTCCTGTTCCAGTATGGCCGCAGCTTCCAGCGCCTGTGGATCTTTATCAAACCCATATACCCGTGCATTTTCATCTAATTTGGAAAGCAATAAACGGGTATGCCCCCCTCGGCCAAAAGTGCCATCGACATAAATTCCTGTATTTCGATCTGCCAATAAGGCATCAACAGTTTCGTGAAGTAATACAGAAATATGCGACATAAGGGTTCTATCAAGACTAGGAAAAATTTAACTGCACATTATTACCTTGTTTTGACAAAGCTCCAAACGACTTTTTGTAGGGAAATATTACTTTTCATGGGGAAAACCGTTTCTGGATTTATTCCACTCAAGTTCATGTCATATTTCATGTGCTTTTAGAGCATTTTAAAATGCTTAATACTGATGCGGATTGTTTATTAAAATAAAGTGCTCTACCACGATTAAGCAAAGAAAATTTATATTTTTAATTCAAAATTTTTTTTAAAAACAAATCTTATCAGAAATAAAAAAGCCCCCAATGCAGGAGACTTTTTAAATCATAAATCAATTATTTACGTGTGTTATAAATCTGATCGAAAGTCGCACCATTCACAAAATGAGTTTTTTGTGCCTGAGCCCAGCCACCAAATACTTCATCAATGGTAAACGTTTTAAGTTTAGGGAATTGAGCAGAATATTTAGCGAGCACTTCCGGATTACGTGGACGGTAGAAATATTTTGCTGCCATTTCTTGACCCAATGGTGAATACAAGTAGTTGATATAGCCTTTGGCTAACCACTTGTTGCCATCTTTTTCGACATTTTTATCCACGATTGCTACTGAAGGTTCAGTTAAGATGGACATAGAAGGATAGACAATGTCGAACTTGTTTTTACCCATGGTTTTTTGAGTGACTAAAGCTTCATTTTCCCAAGTCAACAACACATCACCAATGCCACGTTCAGCAAAAGTCGTCATCGATGCACGCGCAGCAGAATCCATGACTTTTACGTTGTGGTACATTTTACCGACAAAATCTTTAGCCTTAACGTCAGTACCACCCGGTTGTTTAAGTGCATAACCCCAAGCGGATAAATATACCCAACGTGGTAAACCGCCAGTTTTTGGATTTGGGGTAATAATTTGTACGCCCGGTTTGGTTAAGTCAGACCAGTCTTTAATATGCTTTGGATTGCCTTTACGTACCATAAATACGATGGTAGAGGTATAAGGCGCAGAGTTATGCGGGAATTCTTTTTGCCAACCGGGCTGGATTTGACCTGATTTTACAATTTCTTCAATATCATTGGCCAAAGCCAAGGTCACCACGTCAGCTTTCAAGCCATCCACGACTGAACGCGCTTGTTTACCTGAACCACCATGCGACTGTTTGAAATTTACGCTACGGCCGGTACGTTCTTTCCAGTAAGCACCAAATGATTTATTGAATTCATCGTAAAATTCACGAGTTGCATCATAAGATACGTTTAAAAATTCACGATCTGCTGCCTGAGCAGTGGTTGCAGTAAAAGCAATGCCGGTTGCCAGCAATGCCGCACTGAATAACGCTTTAAATTGAGTTTTCATCACAGTACAGACAAGTTATCTTCATTACTGCTAAATATATGAAATAAAATCATAAATCGCAATGAATTAAACCCTTTAGCATTCAACCAAATACTTCTCTCGCATATTAAATTCATGTTTTTATTCAAAATAAATTAAACAGTTTACTTATTCCGTATATATACTGTTTTCTGAATTACATATGCAAAAAAACGGATAAACATTATTATCTGTTTCTTGTAAAAATCTTTACTCATCAATCCAGTTTATTTTTTCTCACTGTAAATCTGATCGAAAATCGCACCATTCACAAAATGGGTTTTCTGTGCTTTTGCCCAACCGCCAAAAACATCACCGATGCTAAACAGTTTAATTTTTGGAAATTGTGCTGCATATTTTGCTGCAATTTGCGGATTACGTGGACGGAAGAAATACTGGGCTGTCAAATCCTGTCCTTTGGGTGAATATAAATAGTTAAGATAACCTTTGGCTAAATTACGGTTACCGTCTTTATCCACGTTTTTATCGACAATCGCGACCGATGGCTCTGCCAAGATTGAAATGGATGGATAAACAATTTGGTATTTATCTTTACCCAAGCCCTGAGTCGCCAGTAAGGCTTCATTTTCCCAAGACAGTAATACATCTCCAATACCGCGTTCAGCAAAAGTGGTTAAAGAACCACGTGCACCCGAATCAAGCACCTTCACGTTTTGATAAAGTTTTTTCACCAATTCTTTGGCTTTGGCATCGTTACCGCCCGGTTGTTTTAGCGCATAAGCCCCAAGCCGAAAGATAAATCCAGCGTGGCGCGCCACCAGTTTTAGGATTTGGCGTGATAATTTCAACACCCGGCTGGGTTAAATCATTCCAGTCCTTAATCCTTTTAGGATTGCCTTTACGTACCAGGAACACTACGGTTGATGTATAAGGTGCTGAATTATTCGGGAACTGTTTTTGCCAGTTTTTATTGATCAATCCCACATTTACAATTTCTTCAATATCGTTGGCCAAAGCCAGAGTCACCACATCGGCTTGCAAACCATCAATCACTGAACGCGCTTGTTTACCTGAACCGCCATGTGACTGTTTAAAATTCACTTCTTGTCCAGTGCGCTGTTTCCAAAATTCACCAAAAGCCTGATTATACTCCTGGTAAAATTCACGCGTCGGATCATAGGAAACATTGAGAAAATCTTTTGCAGCGATGCTATGTGAAGTGATTCCCCCTAACACCGCAAAAATGGTTGATGCTATTATTTTTTTCATGCGCTTTAAGCTCATACTTAATGATCAAAGCACTATATAAATCTAAAAAAATTTTAACAATCATATGCTTATATTGTTTTATTGATTAAAAATCAGTTTTAGAGATATTCACTAAAATGCTTTTCTACGCATTTTTACTACTAAAAGATGCATAAACTGCTGCATATCTCCATCTTTCGCCTGGTTCTCCATGCTGTCTCCATAGTTTTTTGATACAAAGTAGCTACATTGAATTAGTTTCTTATCATTTTGTAATAAAGTGTGACCTAGTTCTACTTTTGTATTTTTTTATGTGTTTAAATGGTATCTCTAGAATAGAAAAATAATATCTAGGGAATTCCAACACCAGTAAGGGGAATGTGGAAATGAAATTTACACCAGTTATTACAGCATTGAGTTTAAGTCTAACTTTAGGGTTGATGGCCCAAATCGGACACGCGGCTGCCATTAAAGCCACCGATACCAAACTCAGTCTTTCACCTGAAAAATCTTCACTGATTGAAAAAGCATTGCAACAGCAAAAGCAAGGCACAAACACTTTTCGTAACGACAATGATTTAAAAGTCCTGACTGAAATTAAAGTTGCCCCTACACAAAGCTTTTTTGCTTCACAAAATCAAAAATTTACCCGTTTTGTTCAAGTCTTCTTCCCGCAAAATAATTCTTAATTTAATACCGAACTTCTTGCCCCTTTAAGAAGTTTAGATGAAGCCTAATCATTGCAATGTTGAATTTAACATTAAGTGATTAGGCTTTTTCGTTATAATACTTTCCATTCACATTCTGAAAAATATTGATTATGACTGTTCGTACTCGTATTGCCCCTTCTCCTACAGGCTTCCCACATGTAGGCACTGCATATATTGCCTTGTTCAACTTATGTTTTGCCAAACAGCATGGTGGTGAATTTATTCTTCGTATTGAAGACACCGATCAACTTCGCTCAACCCCTGAATCTGAAAAAATGATTTTAGATTCATTACGTTGGTTAGGTTTGAATTGGTCAGAAGGTCCCGATGTCGGTGGTCCACATGCGCCATATCGCCAATCGGAACGAATGGACATCTATAAAAAATATGCTTTAGAACTGGTTGAAAAAGGTCATGCATTTTACTGCTTCGCAACGAGTGAAGAACTGGATCAAATGCGTGCTGAACAGCAAGCCCGTGGTGAAAGCCCGCGTTATGACGGCCGTGGTTTACTTTTATCTGAAGATGAAGTTCAACGTCGTTTAGCTGCAGGCGAAGCACATGTGATTCGCATGAAAGTGCCTGCTGAAGGCAGCTGCAAATTTGACGATATGCTACGTGGCGAAGTGGAAATCCCATGGGCACAAGTTGATATGCAAATTCTGCTTAAAACAGATGGCTTGCCAACTTACCATTTGGCCAATGTGGTCGATGACCATTTAATGGAAATTACTCACGTGATTCGTGGTGAAGAATGGATTCCATCTGCACCTAAACACCAGTTGTTATACCAGTACTTTGGTTGGGATATGCCTGTGCTTTGTCACATGCCATTATTACGTAATCCGGATAAATCAAAATTATCGAAACGTAAAAACCCAACCTCAATCAATTATTACAAAGACATTGGTGTACTTCCAGAAGCGTTGTTGAACTATCTGGGTCGTATGGGCTGGTCTATGCCGGATGAAAGTGAAAAATTCACTTTGGCAGAAATGATTGAACATTTCGACATTAAGCGCGTATCCCTTGGTGGTCCAATCTTCGACGTTGAAAAACTCAACTGGTTGAATGGCCAATGGATTAAAGCGCTTTCTCCTGCTGAATTGTTAAATACACTGTTGGCTTGGAAATCAGACCGTAAAACTCTGGAAGATATCGCTGCTGCGATTCAACCGCGTATCAACTTGTTGTCTGAAGCAGTCAACTGGGCCGGTTTCTACTTTAACCAATTCCCTGTGCTGTCAAAAGAACAGTTTGAAAGCAAAAAACTGTCTGAAGAACAAGTGCGTCAAAGCCTGCAATTCGCGATTTGGCGCCTGGAAAGCCTATTTACTTGGAATAATGACACGGTTAGCCAAACTTTAATGGACTTGGCAAGCCAGATGGAAGTTAAGCTGCGTGATTTCATGCCAACTTTCTTTATTGCAATTGCGGGTTCGACCAGTTCGACTCCGGTTATGCAATCTATGGTGACAATTGGCCCTGACTTAACTTTCGCACGTTTACGCCATGCGCTTGAAATTGTCGGCGGTCCGAGCAAAAAAGAAGCAAAAGTTTGGGAAAAACTCAATGAAAGCTTAAAATTGCCGAAAAATGACGCAGTTGATGAAGCATAATTGATTTTATAGTTGACGTATGAGCGCAATGCCCCTAATATTGCGCTCACACAGACTGGGGGTTATAGCTCAGTTGGTAGAGCGCTACAATGGCATTGTAGAGGTCAGGAGTTCGATCCTCCTTGACTCCACCATCTCATGTTTTACCTGTGTTGCCTCGATAAGTCCCTATCGTCTAGAGGCCTAGGACATCGCCCTTTCACGGCGGTAACCGGGGTTCGAATCCCCGTAGGGACGCCAAATTCAAAAAAGCCACTGACCTATTCAGTGGCTTTTTTATTGTCTAAATTTTTTATTCACGGTATTTTATGAGCGGTATTTTTGCTTTCCGTGACATTCAGATTAGAATAACCCATAGATTAAAATTCTGGAGTTGTAATGCAATACCGTTGCCCAAAATGCCAAAGCCCTAAAATTATGCCTGTTGCACAATCCGGCGGACCTGCGGTACGACCAGTGGTACCTAAAAGCTTAGTCTTGTTAATTCCTGCTGTTTTCATCTTATTGCTGTTGGTTTTAATTAGTATTGCAATGTGGATTTTTGGTGATGGTGCAGGAACAACACTACAATCTGCAACTGTGGTTGTATTTGTGCTGTGTCTGATTGCAGGCTTTATGTTCTACCGCGATCTGCCCGATTTTAAAATTTCGATGCAAGGCTTTATGCAGTCACAAAAGAAATGGAAATGTCGTGAGTGCAACCACGAGTGGGAAATTTAAAATAAAATTCATTTCACATCAGTCCCCGGTTCTGTCTCGGTGCTGATGTGAATCTTCAGCATGATGATGGGGATGCTTTGCTTGGGTATCTGGTTGACAATGTGAATGTGCAAGACATTCATCTTCTTCAATCTGTAGCGTCATTTCAGTGATACCATGAATATGGCTTAACATTTCCAAAGCTTGCTGATACAAGGCATTACGGTCTGCCTGTGGTGCATATAAATGCACAGTCAGATGCACATTTTTTGAAGTAATTGCCCAAACCTTGAGTTGATGAATGCTTTCAACATCTTTCAACCCCAAAAGATCATTCCGCAATTTTTCAATATCAATTTCTTCCGGTACACCTTCAAGCAAAATATTGATGCTTTGCTTCAGTAAAACCCATGTTCTAGGCAACACCCAAAAACCGATCAGCACCGCAATGAAGCTGTCGACCCAGACCCAGTGAGTAAAATAAATAATCACTGCCCCAATAAACACACCTACAGAACCCAGAGCATCACTGAAAACTTCCAAGTACGCGCCTTTTACATTCAGACTTTCCTGGCTACTTGAAAATAGGATTTTCATCGAAATCAGATTAATCACCAAACCAATCATCGCGACAATCATCATGCCGATACTTTGAATTTCAGGCGGGTTTGAAAAACGCTGATAAGCCTCGTACAAAATATACATCGCCACCACAAACAGCATAGATGCATTGAACAGGGCCGCTAAAATTTCAAAGCGCTGGTAGCCAAAATTGCGTTTATCGTCGGCCGGAAGTTTGCCTATTTTTATGGCGACAAGCGCTATCGCAAGCGCGGCAGCATCGGTAAACATGTGGGCTGCATCGGAAAGTAGAGCCAAACTTTGCGTGATAAAGCCTGCGACCACTTCAACAATTAAAAACGTGGTGGTCAGCAACAAGGCAAAGCTTAATTTTCTGGCATTATTTTCGGTCACAACCGCATGACTATGGTCATGTCCATGATGTTCACCCATTGCACCTCCTGTTTATTTTTATTTATGTCAATAACTTATGTAAGCACATAGATGAATGCTCTATTTTTTTAGCATCCATCCCCTATAAATCGATCTCTTTAGCAGGGTCTAATATCTTTAACAGGCAGTAAAAAGATCTATGTAAAATATGAAAACTATTCACTTTGATATTATATGAATAAACAACATTGAACCCTTTTCATTTTTTTGAATTAACAAAAAAAATTCATTTACTTACAAACAGCTTGTGCTTAGAATAAAAAATAACCGTTTCATTAAAATAATTAGATTATGATAATTCAATGCTTAAAGAGGAGTTGATTATGATCGTGAATAAGATAAAAAAAATAGTAAATAGTTTACTTAGTCCTTCAGATCAACCTTCGCAAGGTATGCAAAATATAAAAATAAATGAAGCAAATCTGGCATTTGAACAAGGCCAAGTTTTCGAGCAGCTTGCAATCAAACATCATTACATGCTTGATCATGATCAATCCGTTCATAATAATCGAAATGCAATGTGGAACTTTTTAAGTGCTGCATTAAAAGGCCATAGTGAAGCGCAATATAAATTAGGTTTAGGTTATCTTCAGGGGCAATTGGGCCTAGATAAGAACCCTACCCATGCGCAAGAATGGCTAACAAAAGCGGCTAAGCAAGGTCATAGTGAGGCGCAATATAAATTAGGTGTAGCTTATCTGCATGGGCAATCAGGCCTAGATAAAAATTATACCCTTGCGGAAGAATGGCTAAAAGAAGCGGCTAAGCAAGGCCATCATGAAGCACAAATGACCTTAGAAAAGGCATATAGCCAATTGGCATTTTCCTAAAAATTATCAATAAAAATCACCAACAAAAAAACCAGCCCGCAGGCTGGTTTTTTAGTCATACAAAAACAAGCGGTTAAACGCCGATTTTTTTGTATTTAGAACGCTTTTGTACAGCAGCATCACCCAAACGTGACTGGCGATATGCTTCATACTCAGCATAGTTACCCGCGTAGAATTCAGGCTGTTCATTTTCAAATGACAAGATGTGTGTCGCAATACGGTCCAGGAACCAACGGTCATGCGATACCACCATTACCGTACCCGGGAATACAAGAATTGCATCCTCAAGCGCACGTAAAGTTTCAATATCCAAGTCATTCGATGGTTCATCCAGCAAGATTACGTTTGCACCTTGCTGCAAGATTTTTGCAAGTTGCAGACGGTTACGCTCACCACCAGACAAGCTGCCAACACGTTTTTGCTGATCTTGACCTTTAAAGTTGAAACGGCCGATATAAGCACGTGATGCGATTTCGTAATCGCCCACTTTCAAGATATCCAAACCGCCAGAAATTTCTTCCCAAACGGTTTTATTGTCATCTAAAGTATCACGTAACTGACCCACGTAAGCCACTTTAACCGACTCACCCAGCGTTACCGTACCGGTATCTGGCTGTTGCTCGCCCGTCATCATACGGAACAATGTGGTTTTACCTGCACCATTCGGACCAACAATACCCACAATCGCAGTTGGTGGCACAGAGAAAGTTAAGTTCTCATAGAGCAAACGACCATCAAACGATTTACTGATTCCTTCAACGTCTACAACCTTGTTGCCTAAACGTGGACCAGGTGGAATGTAGATTTCAGAGGTTTCGTTACGTTGCTGGAACTCTTTAGAGTTTAGCTCTTCAAAACGCTCCATACGTGCTTTGTTTTTCTTTTGCTGACCTTTAGCATTCGAACGAACCCATTCAAGTTCTTTCTTCAATGCTTTGGCAAAAGATTCTTCCTGCTTGTTTTCTTGCTCTAAACGGGCATTTTTCTGTTCCAACCAAGAAGAATAGTTGCCTTGGTAAGGAATACCATGTCCACGGTCAAGCTCCAGAATCCACTCGGCCACGTTATCCAAGAAATAACGGTCATGCGTAATCGCAACGATTGTACCGGCGAAGTCTTTCAAGAAACGTTCCAACCAAGATACAGATTCTGCATCCAAATGGTTCGTCGGTTCATCAAGAAGCAACATGTCTGGTTTAGATAGCAATAAACGACAAAGTGCAACACGACGACGTTCACCACCTGAAAGCAAGGCTACGTCTGCATCCCAAGCTGGAAGGTTTAATGCAGCTGCTGCCTGATCCATCTGGTTGCTTAGGTTATGTGCATCCCAAGTCTGGATAATCGCTTCCAGTTTCTCTTGTTCTTTTGCAAGTGCATCAAAGTCAGCATCTTCTGCTGCATATTCTGCAAATACTTCATCCAGACGCGCCAAGGCATCTAGCGGTTCACGCAAACCATCTTCAACGTTACCACGAACGTCTTTATTTGGATCTAATGGTGGTTCCTGCTCAAGATAACCGATTTTAATACCCGGTTGAGCACGTGCTTCACCTGAGAAATCTTTATCTACGCCCGCCATAATACGAAGCAAGGTAGATTTACCTGCACCGTTTAAACCAAGCACACCAATTTTTGCGCCTGGGAAAAATGATAAAGAGATGTCTTTCAGGATTTCGCGCTTAGGCGGAACCATCTTCGACACACGGTTCATCGTGTAAATATATTGGGCCACGTAGGACTCCTCTATAGAAAAAACAACATTCGCATAGCAATAATATTATGCGAACAAATAATTGCCGGCATTATACGATGAAAGTGCCGAAAAAATAAGGCATAGCTTGCATCTTCAATAGAATGTTACAACTCAGGGCATGTTTATTTTTTAAACATATTCATACACAGTTAATTTTGTTCAGCTTGTACTAAAATTAGCATCATATGAATATTTAAGATAACAATTTCACTTAAATAGCACTTTGACTTATATATAGAAATGCTAAACTCGATCAATATTTAACTCACGAAGATGATGTAAACATGACTTATAAAGACGAAACCCTGGCCATCCATGCCGGTTATAGCCTGGACCCAACAACGAAAGCCGTGGCTGTACCGATTTATCAAACCACATCTTATGCCTTTGACAATACGCAACATGGGGCCGATTTGTTCGATTTAAAGGTTCAGGGAAATATCTACACCCGTATTATGAACCCGACTACAGCTGTTTTAGAGCAACGTCTGGCTGCGCTTGAAGGCGGTATTGGCGCATTGGCTTTGGCTTCGGGCATGTCAGCCATTACCTATTCCATTCAGACCATTGCCGAAGCCGGTGACAATATTGCCTCTGTGTCCACTTTATATGGTGGAACTTACAACTTGTTTGCACACAGTTTGCAAAAACAAGGCATTGAAGTACGTTTCTTCGATTATCAAGATCCTGAAGCGCTACGTGGTCTAATTGATGACAAAACCAAACTGGTGTTTGTGGAATCGATTGGTAATCCCCTTGGCAATATCATTGACCTGGAAGCCATTTCGAAAATCGCCCATGAATATGGCGTACCCGTTATTGTCGATAATACGGTTGCCACCCCTGCTCTGCTGAAACCCTTCGAACATGGGGCAGACATTGTGGTGCACTCACTCACCAAATATATTGGCGGTCACGGCAACTCGATTGGCGGCGCCATTGTAGATAGCGGCAAATTCCCTTGGGGCAAATATCCTGAGCGTTTTAAAGTGTTGAATACACCTGATCCAAGCTATCATGGGGTGAATTATGTGGAAGCTTTAGGTGAAGCAGCTTATATCGCGCGTGCCCGTGTGGTGCCATTACGCAATACCGGTGCCGCGATTAGTCCTCTCAGCGTATTCCTTATCCTGCAAGGTTTAGAAACTTTGAATTTACGCATGGAACGCCATACTGAAAATGCGCAAAAAGTAGCGGAGTATTTAAAGCAGCATTCAAAAGTGAAATGGGTCAATTATGCTGGCTTAAAAGATCATCCGCAGCATGCTTTGGCGCAAAAATATGTGAAAGGCAAACCATCTGCGATTCTGTCTTTTGGTGTACAAGATGGCCTTGAAGGCGGCACTCGCTTTATTGATGCGCTGCAACTCTTCACCCGTCTGGTGAATATTGGCGATGCAAAAAGCCTTGCTTGCCACCCGGCTACCACAACCCACCGCCAGTTGAATGAAGAAGAATTAAAGTCGGCTGGCGTCAGCACGGATATGGTTCGCTTGTCAGTTGGAATTGAGCATATTGATGATTTAATTGCAGATTTAGAACAGGCGCTTGCTCAAGTTTAATGTTTGGTCATCCATTTTAAATCTGGCCTTCTTCCTCATCGGGAAGAAGGTTTTTTATTTCTTAATTACTTTGTGCTTATTTCTCTTTGCTTTGTTTTGAATTCGTGGTAAAAATTAAGTTATAAGAAGAACAATAATAGAGCAATTACTCTAATTATATTTGTAAATTCAATAACTTATTTATAGATTTTTTTTCAACATTGGTTATCATAACCCAGATGAGAAGAGCTCAATTCCCCAATATTTTGAGCCAAATAATCAACTACAAAAAACATAATCTAGAATTTAGTTTTATTTAAATCAGGAAAAAACAGCGTGAATTCAAGACTAGAGAAACTCTTTCGAAACCGAGTCAACGGTAAAGTGGTTTTAATTACAGGTGCATCCAGTGGTATTGGCTTAACTGCTGCACATAAACTTGCCGATGCCGGCGCACATGTTTTATTGGTTGCACGTACCAAAGACACATTAGATCAAGTTAAACAAGAAATTGAAGCAAAAGGTGGACAGGCTTCAGTCTATCCATGTGATTTAAATAACATGGAATCCATTGATGAAGTCTCTAAACAAATTTTAGCGTCTGTCGATCATATTGATATTTTAATTAACAATGCAGGACGTTCTATTCGTCGTGCAGTACATGAATCATCAGACCGCTTCCATGATTTTGAACGCACCATGCAGCTAAATTATTTCGGTGCCATCCGTTTAGTGATGAATATCTTGCCACAGATGATGATTCGTCGTGATGGCCATATCATTAACATCAGCTCGATTGGTGTATTGGCCAATGCGACCCGTTTTTCCGCTTATGTCGCATCTAAAGCCGCACTGGATGCATTCAGCCGCTGTCTGTCTGCTGAAGTTCACTCACATAAAATTGCGATTACTTCGGTTTACATGCCGTTGGTGCGCACACCTATGATTGCACCAACCAAAATTTATAAATATGTGCCAACCCTTTCTCCTGAACAGGCAGCAGATTTAATTGCTTATGCAATTGTGAAACGTCCGAAGAAAGTGGCAACTCACTTAGGCCGTCTGGCTTCTATCACTTACTCTATTGCGCCAGACATCAACAATAAATTGATGTCGATTGGTTATAACCTGTTCCCAAGCTCTTCAGCTTCGGTAGGTCAGCCACAGAAATTGAATTGGGTTCAAAAAGCGTATGCACGTTTGTTCCCGGGTGAACATTGGTAAGATTGTGCAATATTAAAGCCAGTCATTAGACTGGCTTTTTTATGTTATAAACACACATCATTTTTTGCTTTTAGATTTTTTATGCGGATTGCTGCTGTTATTTTTCAATGTGCCTGTTTGGCTTTTGCCCTGTTCCTTTGCTACCAAATAGCGACTTCTCTCTATCAACAAGATTATCAATTGATGGATATCGTCAGTGATGTCGGCAGTATTTTAATTTGTATCGATCTGGCTATATTTTTACATTTCAATAAGTCGATGGCATCGATAAAACTGAAAGGGACTTCTCAACAGCCTGCTGTGCAAGTTTCAACATTAGAAAAAGTGAGCCGCAAGTTGGGACATTTAGGCATTATGCTGATTATTTGTAGTTGGATTGTGCCAAAGCTGGTATAAAAAAACCTCCCTTAAAGGGAGGTTTTTTAAATCTTAAAGAACTCTAAAAATTATTTAGAACCTTTAATCCCCGCTTGTAATAACAATGCACCCAAACCACCAATTTTTTGCTCTTGTGGTTTAGCAGATTGAGGTTTTTTCGCGTGTGGACGATCACCCTGAGGACGTGCATTTTGTGGACGCTTCGCTTGTGGCTTACGTTCACCACGTTGTTCAGTATGAGCATTTTGCTCACGGCGTGGCTGACGTAGTGCTTTCGCCGGTGCTTCTGAACCTTCAGGACGCATAGACAAGTTGACACGGTTACGTTCAGCATCTACTTGTAATACACGTACTTGAACGATTTGACCCGGTTTCACCACTTTGTGTGGATCCGATACAAACTCATTGGCAAGTTCAGAAATATGCACTAAACCGTCTTGATGTACGCCGACATCCACGAATGCACCGAAGTTGGTCACATTGGTGATCACGCCTTCAAGTTGCAAGCCTTCAGTCAATTGCGATACTTCGGTAATGTCTTCACGGAATTTTGCAGTACGGAATTCTGGACGTGGGTCACGACCTGGTTTTTCCAGTTCGCTCAGTACGTCTTGAATGGTAGGCAGACCGAATTTGTCATCTGCAAATGCTTCAGCATCGACTTGGCGAATGATTTCAGAATTACCAATAATATCTTTTACAGTGGTTGCTTTTGCTTCAACAATTTTGCTCACCAAAGCATAAGATTCAGGGTGAACCGCAGATGCATCCAGTGGCTCAGAACCGTCTTGAATACGCAAGAAACCCGCTGCCTGTTCAAAGGTACGCTCACCTAAACGAGGTACATTTTTCAAGGCCTGACGGTTGTCAAAACGGCCATTTTCTTTACGGTATTCATAAATTTGTTGCGCAATCGATTTGTTCAAACCTGCGATATACGACAGGATTGCAGGAGATGCGGTATTTACATCCACACCAACCGAGTTCACACAGTCTTCAACCACAGCTTCAAGGGTTTTCGCCAAGCCTGTTTGGTTCACGTCATGTTGATATTGACCTACACCAATCGACTTAGGATCAATCTTCACAAGTTCAGCCAATGGATCTTGTAAACGACGGGCAATTGAAACTGCACCACGAATTGAAACGTCTAGCTCTGGCAATTCTTGTGATGCCAATTCAGACGCTGAATAAACCGATGCACCCGCTTCAGATACTGAAACGCGAGTTAAGTTTAAGTCTGCGTTTGCAGCCATCATTTCAGCAACAACTGCTTCAGTTTCACGGCTAGCGGTACCATTGCCAATTGCGATTAAATCGACATTGAATTCACGGCAAAGACGTGCAAGTTCAGCAATTGAACCTTCTTTGTCTTCTTTTGGCGCAAAGGGGTAAATGGTGCTATGGGCAACTACATCACCTGATGCATTGACTACAGCCAGTTTCACGCCGGTACGGATACCTGGATCGACACCCAAAGTAGTACGCGCGCCTGCTGGTGCAGAAAGCAATAAATGACGCAAGTTTTCTGCAAAGACTTCCATCGCCTCGCTTTCAGCAGCCAAACGTTTTTCAGTCAGTAATGAATGTTCGATTTGTGGACGAACCTTACCTAACCAGAACAGTTTAGCGGTCTGTTTCAAGTAATCTGCACGCGCTTGTGGTTGAACCGAATCAAGATTGTATTCAGTTTCAATACGCGCCAATAGTGCATCATCTTCACCATCAACCTTTAAGCCCAATACGTTTTCTTGACGGCCACGTAACATTGCCAGTAAGCGGTGTGAAGGGACTTTGTTGAAGTTTTCAGAGAAATCGAAGTAATCACGGAATTTCTTGCCAACTTCTTTTTTCTCTTCACTTGCAACTGCACTTTTTAATACTGCTGTTTTGGCAAAGGTTGCTTTTAATTCTGTGGTTAAAGCAATGTTCTGCGCCCAGTCATCAATCAGGATGTGCTGGATCGCATCCAACTGACTTTCCACATCAGGATAATTTTCATGGCTAAAACCGGCTAAAGCTTCGGCTGGATCAATGGCTTCAGCAAAGATTTTTGCCGCGATTGGACCTAAACCTGCTTCTTTGGCTTTAAACGACTTGCTGGTACGTTTTGGACGGTACGGTGCGTAAAGTTCTTCTAAAGCATTCTTGGTTTCAGCAGCGTTTACGCGGTTCAGTAAATCATCTGACAATTTATTTTGTTCTTTCAGAGATTCAATTACTTTTTCACGGCGCTCAAATAAATCGCGTAAATACGATAAACGCGTATTGAGTTGGCGTAACTGCGTATCGTCTAAGCCCTGAGTTACCTCTTTACGGTAACGTGCAATAAATGGAACGCTTGCACCTTCATCAATCAGCTTGATGGCAGCTTCTACTTGATTTGGACGTACGGCAATTTCTTTTGCTAACTGCTGAACTAAGTCAGTCATCGTGTTTGATCCCACAAGGATAAGTACTAAATGGCATGATTATAAAGACCAAGACCATAAAATCCACAATTGTTTTTATTAAATTTATAAGTGGTCAATATTGCCAATTCATGGCATTTTCATAATTCCCTACAAAATTAAGTGATAAGTCGTTTTTTAAAGGGCATATTGGGCGGGATTTACCCTAATTTAGATGTATACATTTGGTATCTATGTCTTGATTTTACCTGCTATATTTGTTGCTTTAGAGCATAGTAAACAGATGCAAATGAATCGTATACTCAAGGCTATCCGAACTTTTGTTTACGATGACAATAAAGAATAAAGGAGCACATCATGAGTTTAGTTGTACCTGCTGAAAAAACAGATCCAGTACAAAACGAAACTGATCGCGTCGAACGCATTCTCGTTGTAGATGATGATGTGCGTTTACGTACGTTATTACAGCGCTTTCTAGAAGATAAAGGCTTCGTGGTCAAAACTGCACACGATGCGACACAAATGGATCGTTTATTACAGCGCGAACTTTTCTCCCTGATCGTGCTCGATTTCATGTTACCTGTGGAAGATGGCTTAAGCATTTGCCGTCGTTTACGCCAGTCCAATATCGATACACCTATCATCATGCTGACTGCACGTGGCAGCGACTCTGACCGCATTGCAGGGCTTGAAGCCGGCGCTGATGACTACTTGCCTAAACCATTTAATCCAAATGAGCTGTTAGCGCGTATTCGTGCAGTACTGCGTCGTCAAGTACGTGAAGTTCCGGGTGCGCCTAGCCAGCAAATGGAAGTGGTCAGCTTTGGCCCATGGTCACTAGATTTGTCTACGCGTACGCTGACGCGTGAAGGTCAAGTGGTGACACTGACTACGGGTGAGTTCGCTGTACTTAAAGCACTGGTACAACATCCGCGTGAACCGTTGACGCGTGACAAGTTGATGAATCTGGCGCGTGGTCGTGAGTGGGGTGCAATGGAACGCTCTATTGACGTTCAGGTGTCCCGTTTACGTCGTCTGGTTGAAGAAAACCCTGCCCGCGCACGTTATATCCAAACGGTTTGGGGCGTAGGTTATGTCTTTGTTCCAGATGGTGCGGAATAATGACTACTATGTTTGAATACAAAGCTATTTGTTATTCAAACTGAGATTAGATACGCATGCACGCCATTCACAACCGCCCTTCATTCGATAAATATTGTTTCTGCGATGCGCTGAGTAAACAGATAACAGTGAACAGGTTTTGTGAATGGCAAAAGTTTTTGGTTACTTTTTAAAAGTAACACAACAAGCTCCTTCCATCGAAGGTACAGGCAGTCAAATTCCACACCGCGAATATTATTACTGCTCAATTTAAAAAATACCTACAGGAAGCTGGTGTGAAACTCGAACCCATCGACCCACAGAAATTTACTGATTTTGAGACTTATTCGGAAAAGAAGCGCACCCGTTCGGAACGCTTTTTTGACAAAATCAAGCCGCGTTCTGCTGCAATGCGTACCACAGTGCTCGTGTTATTCATTGTATTTTTCAGTTTATTTATGTCGTTATGGTTCTTCTGGCGCACCCTATATCTTCCAGAAATTCAGCAACACGCCCGATATTTAGGTGTTGAACTGGAAATCCTCAACAACCCCGACTTACGTATTTTTCATAATGATGCCGAAGTGGATGTCGATACCTGGCTAAAAAACCGGGTTGGGATTGAATACATTACCGATCCGAAAGAATATCCGAGTGTTCGTGACAAAGTCATTGCCGAATTTTTTACCAATCAAATTGAAAAAAAGTTAGCCAAGGAACTGAAAGTTAAGCAAGTAACGGTTTATTTCCAGTTTAAACCCAGCCCGCGTATTTGGATTCAGACCCCGGAAATGAACGGACATTGGGTGCGCGAACCGTTAAAAACCTATGCCAATTATAGTCCTGAACTGGTGTTTGGCTGGTTGCTGGGTGTACCCCTTATTGCCGCTGCCATCATTTTGACTCTGGTTCGCCAGTTAAATCGCCCCTTACGCCGCCTGCAACATGCGGCAAACAATTATAGTAAAAAGGGTTCTGCACCTTATCTCGAAACCAATCATGGTCCCCAAGAAATTCGCGAAGTCAACCAAGCCTTTAATCATATGATTTATACCCTGGATCAGACTGAGCGTGACCGCCGTATTATGCTGGCCGGGATTTCCCATGACTTGCGAACACCACTGACCCGAATTCGCTTAAGCGCCGAAATGATGCCGGATGAAGACTTTCTGAAAGAAGGCTTAATTTATGATGTCGAAGATATGGATGCGATTCTTGATCAGTTCATCTCATACATGCGAGATGGCTCAGATGAGGAACTTCAAGACACTGATATTAATATGCTATTACAAGAATTAGTCATTCAGTTCAAACCCTTAGATATCCGTTTTACCGTCCAAGATGTTCCGATCATTCAGGCACGTAGCCAGTCTTTAAAACGTATGATTGGCAATTTAATTAACAACTCGAGACGTTATGGCGCTGAACCGATTGAATTGTCAGCGAAAGTGGAAGATGAGCAAATTTTTATTCGTGTTGCAGACAATGGGGAAGGTATTCCTGAAGATCAGATTGAAGACTTGATGCAACCCTTTGTGCGAGGTAATGAAGCGCGTACGGTGCAAGGCAGCGGTTTGGGTTTAGCCATTGTGAAGCGTATTGTCGACATGCATCAAGGGCAACTTAGCATTCACAATCGCCCTGAGGGTGGTTTAGAAGCAGTGATTTGTTTACCTATACTTCACGATGAAATTGAGGAAAATGTACCCCACAGTGCCTTGGGAAAAATTAAGCAAACTTTCACCGGACACTTTTAGCCATTGATTAATTAATAAACAAACAGTTTTGTTTAACTATTAAGCTCTTGGTTTTTACATGATTTAAATCAATCAATTAAAAACCATCAAAAATTGTTATACCCACATTTTTTCAAAAAATTAGACCTTAGCCTAACAGGCATGCACAATTCCTTTTTGGGACGGTACAATCCGTCTAGTTTTGAACAAGAATTGAGCGTAAACCATGTCTTTAGATCGTATTCGTTTAGCGTCACTTCATGACAAAGTCATGAGCGCAGAACAAGCTGCTACTTTTATCCAAGATGGTATGACTGTAGGTATGAGTGGATTTACTCGTGCAGGTGAAGCAAAAGCTGTTCCTTTGGCACTTGTAAAACAAGCTCACAGTAATCCTTTGAAAATTACTTTAATTACTGGCGCCAGTCTGGGTAACGACTTAGATAAACAATTAACTGAAGCTGGTGTTCTTGCTCGCCGTTTACCTTTCCAAGTAGATAGTACTTTACGTAAAGCCATCAACAAAGGCGAAGTCATGTTCATCGATCAGCATTTGTCTGAAACCGTTGAACAAATGCGTAACCTTCAGCTTAAAAAACCGGATATTGCAATCATTGAAGCAGTTGCCATTACTGAAGATGGCGGCATCATTCCAACGACCTCTGTGGGTAACTCTGCAAGCTTTGCCATTTTTGCTGAAAAAGTAATTGTAGAAATTAACACTAATTTAAGCCCTGCTTTTGAAGGCTTACATGATATTTATATCCCGACTTACCGTCCAACACGTCAAGCGATTCCTTTGACTCAAGTCGATGAACGTATTGGTACGCATGCAATCAATATCGATCCTTCTAAAATCGCAGGGATCGTATTTAACAACGATTACCACGATTCCCCATCAACTGTGACCCTTCCGGATGATGAAACTCAAGGGATCGCCAACCATTTGATCAATTTCTTTGAACAAGAAGTTGCTGAAGGTCGTTTACCGAAAGATCTTGGCCCATTACAGGCAGGTATTGGTTCGATTGCCAATGCGGTATTGACCGGTCTTAAAGACTCTAACTTCGAAGATCTTGTGATGTATTCAGAAGTCCTTCAAGACTGTACTTTTGAATTGATCGATGCAGGTAAAATGAAATTTGCGTCAGGTTCTTCTATTACACTTTCTGCTAAATATGGCGAAAAAGTATTTAACAACCTTGAAGCGTACAAAGACAAGTTGGTACTTCGTCCACAAGAAATTTCAAACCACCCTGAATTGGTTCGTCGTTTAGGTATTATCGGCATCAACACTGCGCTCGAGTTTGATATTTACGGTAACGTAAACTCAACTCACGTTTGCGGTACTAAAATGATGAACGGGATCGGTGGTTCAGGTGACTTCGCACGTAATGCACACTTGGCAATCTTTGTAACCAAGTCGATTGCAAAAGGTGGCGACATCTCTTCAATCGTGCCAATGGCGTCACACGTAGACCATTCTGAACATGATGTGGATATTCTTGTGACTGAACAAGGTCTTGCAGACTTACGCGGTTTAGCGCCACGTGAACGTGCTCGTGCCATCATCGACAACTGTGCTCACCCAATGTACCGCGATGCATTGAATGATTACTTTGACCGTTCATGTGCAAAAGGTGGCCACACGCCTCACCTTCTTCGTGAAGCACTTTCATGGCACTCTAACTTTGAAGAAACTGGTCATATGCTAGCAGCTCAAGCAGAAGCTAAAATTGCTTAATTGAATGCTCATAAAAAAACGCCCCGAGGGGCGTTTTTTTATGAGCATGTTTTAATCAAATTTCATCTGATCAGCGATTGCATTACCCATCTCTGTGAGACCATGAATGGTTAATGAAAACTCAAGAATGCCTATACTCACAACATCACGATTTATCTGAAAAACTCTAGCCCCCGTTCATTGGTATAAAATATATTGCTGAATTGATTTAAATCTCCATCGATTTCTCGATCAACCCATTAATTCAAGACTTTAATAGTTTTATATCCATATAAACGATGCGGATCCGTCGCAGTCTGTATTGAGTCGTCTTGACCTAAAATCCAGGCCAAACCCTCATCATCTAAACTTTGCAGACTTGCCGAAGAATAGAAGCGAGCCATGACCGATGTCGTCATACCCATAACCAAAGTTATGAAAATATTGATACGTTACTGCTAAACAGGCAAGTTTATAACTTGAAGTCATTGGTATCTATCTTGAAATATCAAATTCACTAATGATTTATTTAAGATAAAACCCAACTCAAATGTTATAAGCGCTGCTCAACCGCCTTGCGATTTTGCTTTTTAATTTTTTCCATTTCTGCATTTAACTGCAACACTTCTTGATACAAGGCATTAAACTGCTTTAAAGGCTGATCTTCATAAAACATAAAGGTTTTGTTCTTTTTCTGCCATTTATTATTTTTCAGAATTTCAAACAGAGCATCGGCTTTAGTTAACATTTGCAATTCCAAAGCAAATAAAGCGTGGGTTTTATCGTTATCACGACTTTCGCGTAGGCTGTCCGTTAATTGATGGCGCAGATTAGATCTAATTGATAAATGTTTGGCTCTTGCCAAGGTATCTTCTTCACGTTGCTGGGTTTGCTCTTGATACTGCGCAGCCAGAAGATGGGCCTGTTTCAGCATCTGTTCCGTTTCTACATACTTCTGTTTACGGTCTTTGTCTAAGCGGTCGATATTTAAAAACTCATCCCAATGGATCGCTTTAAGCTGGCGTAGATACTCATTCCTGGCTTCAGCATTTTGAATCATCTGACTCAGCACAAAATCTGCCATCACTTTATAATCGCCCTGTAAACGCTTATCTGCCACATTGACATCAATCGGCTCAGACCAGTCTTGGGCTTGCTCATAAATGAGTTCAGCCTTTTCATACAATACAGTTTGGTAATTATGGAGTTGGCCCAGGTCATTTTGCTGTACTGAATACTGATAAAACATCCAGCCAAATACGGCACATGTCGCCAATCCTAAAATGAGAAAAATCCTTGGCACGTAAAACTCCGTTCTACTGACTTTTGAATAGCATAACCCGATTCAGAACCCTTCTGGTTATTTATTCAGCTCAAACTTATTAGGTTTTTCTCGCTCCATTCAGCTTTAATTCAATTTTCATGCTTTAAATTTTGCTCCGCACCCCCATCAATATAGGCAATAAAAGATTAGAGATTTCCCATGCGCGTAGATATTTGGTCAGATGTGGTGTGCCCTTTTTGTTATATTGGCAAAAAACGTCTTGAAGCTGCTGCTGAACAAGCAGGTTTAGAACTTGAAGTTCATTGGCATAGTTATGAACTTGATCCAGAAGCACCCATCCGTCAGGAAGTTTCAAACTCTGAACGTCTCGCGCAAAAATATGGCCGTACAGTTGCAGACGTTGAAGAGATGCAACGTAATATTGCCGCTATGGCCGCTGAAGAAGGCATCCAGTTCAATTGGGAAAATGCCAACTCGGGTAATACCTTCAATGCACATCGCATTATTCACCTGGCTCAAAGTAAGGGCTTGGGTTCAGAAGCCAAAGAAGCCTTTTTTTATAGTTATATGACCCAAGGTTTACCGATTGGCGAACGTGAAACAATTGAAGATGTTGCTGCACGCATTGGCTTAAATCCAGTGGAAGTGGAAGATGTTTTAAATTCAGAAGAATATGCAGATTTTGTCAAATTTGATGAAGAAGTGGCGCGAGATCAATTAAAAGTGACCGGTGTACCGTTCTTTGTTTTTGATCAACGTATTGCATTAGCCGGTGCACAACCGCGTGAAGTGTTTTTGCAAGTCTTTGAAAAAGCCTTGGAAGCACCGCAAGCGAAAATGGAAACTGAAGACGCAGCAATCTGTAAAGATGATATCTGCGATGTTCCAGAAAAATAATCTATTTTCTGATTAAGGACCTAGATTTACTGCAACTGCTCGTAAAAAAATCCCCATATCAGGGGATTTTTTTATTTTATCATTCATCAATCTAGTCGACCAAAAAACTAATTTTCAAATTCACGCGATACTCAGTAATTTTATTGTCCTTAATCACTACTTTTTGCTCGTTGATCCAAGCACCCTGCACATTTTTTATTGTTTCGGTTACTTTCTCAATCCCTGTTTGAATTGCATCTTCAAAACTTTTATTACTACTGGAATTCACTTCAACAATTTTTGCGATAGCCATTTTTTTTAACCTCGAGTTTTATTCTTGTGAGTCCTGATCATAGGATATTTTCTAAACAAAACTTTGGGTTTTAACATTACACCGCAAAAACTTACACGTAAGAAACAATACCAATATCAGCAATTTGCTTCTTACAAAACACAACTTATATATACAAGCCTTTGACACAAGCAGATGCACAATTCGCTAGGCTGGTATACGGGACATTTAAGTTCTCAATCATGCAACTTTATAAGAGGTAAATATGAATACTGATACTCAAAATTCTAGTGCTGATTCAACTGTCGACTCTACCCCTAACCAGCGCTCAAGCATGAAATCACCTTTTTCTCCAACCGTAACAGGTGCATTAGTCGGTGCAGTTGCAGGTAGTATACTTCCTGTCTTTGGTACCGTGAGTGGCGCTATTATTGGCGGCATTTCTGGTAAGGTTTACGAGAAAAGATGTCAAAGCAATTGCCAGAACAAAGGCCATAAAAATTAATATTTCCTTGTATTTTCAAACTCTTTAAGACAGGTTGTTCAAACACAACCTGTCTTAGAGTAAAAACTCTAAATACATGATTTATATAATAATTTAAACTCACCGTTCATCTTTTTTCACCCTTTATCACTTCCTTAATTTGATTATTTTTTGATATTATTTACGTGAAATTTATTTTATTTCTCTCCCTTGCCCTGTTTTCTCGGGCATCCTTTCACTTAAAGGAAATGATGATGAACCGTATTCAATCTGTTTTGGCTATCGCTGTTGTGGCTTTTTCTGCAAATGTATCTGCTCAAATTGTTTTTATTCCAGATTTTCCTGCTAAAAAAGCAGTTAATACCGTAAATACCGACCAAAAAGTTGCAACTTCGGAAGCGGTCATTCAAGATAAAACTGCCACTGAAAAAGCAGCTTAAAAAGTTATCTTATTCCATTAAAAAACAGACTAGTCTAATTCAGTCTGTTTTTTAATGATGAAAAAAATCATTTTATTTACTTCCTTCCTGTTCAGGATCGACAGCAGATTTTAACGATAAGTTAATCTATTTATTTTCAATATGATGAAAAGCCAAACGATAAATCACAATCTGTTTTTCCAAATCCTGCTGAAAAAATTTGAATATTTTTTATCTAAAATCTACATTTTTTGCTATTTATGTCTATAAATGCTCAAAACATGACAATATTTTTTCATGCTTTTTCTTTTTAAATCCATATAATCAAAGCATTAAATTAATAATTCATTGAATGAAACCGTTTTCTTATGCAAGAACTTCAAGCATTGATTCAAGGTAAAATTCCACCGCAAACCATCCATATTGATCGTTTGATTGTGCTCGCTGAACGCCACCCGACACCCACGTCTACAGAATACAAATTACTTGAACTTGCTATTAATATTGTATTGGCAAGTTATCTAGAAAAAGCACAAAAACATCTCTAGAGGTCAGTTCATGAATGCCTTAGAAAAAGCGCTACTGATTAAAGAATTAAATCAACTGCTGGAAGGTTTGGAACATCGTTCTTTATCTTTTTTTGAAACGGCAAAATCAAAATCGCGTTTAACCGAAATTTTTCGCTTATGTGATGAACCGATTTTTAAAAAACAAATTTTGAAATTTAAGTCTCAAACTCAACCAGAGCAAGCCGCAACAGATTTTGCAGATTACACCCTATTTAAACTCTCTTATCGTGGTCTTTTCCGGCAGCAACGTACTTTACAACAGGCGCTATACCAAAATACTGAATCAGGTTGGGCCATTTTGTATCATCCGGCACAAGGCTGGCAAATCTGGTTAATTCCAGCGCCAAACCGTAGTGCATTGATCAGTCAATGGGGAAGTCTGGATGACATTTATCAGTGGATGCTAGAACAGCAGCAACGCTATAGCTGCCTAAAAACTGACGATGAATTAAGACAGAAACCTGTTCTTTTAGAAAAGCCATTTGTACCTATTTTAATTGAGACCGAGACCGAGACCGAGACCGAGACCGAGACCGAGACCGAGACCGAGACCGAGACCGAGACCGAGACCGAGACCGAGACCGAGACCGAGAAAAAGTTAACGCTGTCTACACTTCCTCTACCAGAACAAAATCAAATCAATGAGCCAGATTTAATCCAGTCAGATGAGTATATTATTGATCAATTGCCGCAAAAATTAGCAGATGATCAACAGGTAATTCCTGCAATAATCACTCAAAAAAGTATCAGAAAAGATTTTCCACAAAGCTTAGAACTAGGCCCATATATTGCGCATATTCATCCTCTTGCTGAGGAAAATGCTACCGCACAAGAGTTGCATGTTTTAGAGATTCCAGACCTTGCAGAAATTTCTCAACATCTCGATATGCTTATATATGCTGCAGATGTGCAGGACTGGCCACAACGCCCCATTTATCTGGCTGAACAAATCAATTCGCAAGGCTGTTTCATCAAATACTTAATGTTGCTGGGTGCAGAGAATCAAGCGCAAGCCATTCATTTAGTGAATGTATTTTCTAAGCAAAATCAACATTGCATAGCTGCGATAAAAGAAATTTCCTGGCATGATCTAGCAGAACACTTCACTGATTTTGAAGCTTTATTTTATAGCTATACAGGAAAAGCAGTCTCAATTTGGAAGAATGAAAACTATCTTCCTTTTATCCCTGCCCAGCTTTTCCAAAGACAAAAATTTATTCAATTTAAAGAAAGCCCTGCTGACTTTAAAACACCGCTGCTGTTATTAAAAGAAAGGCAAAAAATTCGGGTTATTCATGGAAAGAAACGCTTAATTCTGTCTCGAACGGAATTGGCTTATCCTTATCTTTTATTAGAGCGTCATCACGGTGTGAGCTGGCAATTAATTCAGAATACTGTTGCCCAGCTGGAATCACCCATCGATTGTTATCAATTATATGAGACAATTCAAAAGCATATTTCAGATTAAGTTTTATTTTTTTGTAGCCAAAGCTTGCTTTTTAGTCCTTATTTTTACGAGACTATCGAATGATCAGAATTTAAGAGCAAGGATATGCCCCAAAAGAAAATAAGTTTATCAAAACCCCTCTTATTTACACTGTTGTTTGGGATCATGAGCGCCTCAAATGGATCTGAGAGTGCGGAACAAAGCACTGATTCATCCACAAGTTCAGCATTAGCTGAGAATGAAGATAATAATTTGCTTTATCAAATTCCAAACTGGATTGATGCTCTACCGACATTTTTGCCACAACAGTCGAATGAACCAAGTGTTCCTCCGGCTTTACAAACTGCAGACCGAACTTGGCTAGACCGTAACCAGCTTAAAATTCGAGACTGGGCAGATCATACCTCGCATAAAATTGACAATTGGTTTGGCAAAACCGATCCAGAAAAACCGGCATCTGCGACATTACGCGTGATTGTAGATAATAGCTGGAATAAACATGATGGTTATGAAATTAAACCGCGTATTCGCGGTAAAGTAAAACTTCCAACTTTAGAGCGTAAACTGAGCCTAGTCTTTGGTGATGATTCTTTAGATAATGAATTGGATAATAACGTTGCCATTACTAATGAAAATTCGGTCAATAATAATGATAAAACTTTAGACCGACAACGTACCCGTGAAAATAACAGTTCATTTGCATTTCGATGGTCAGATTTCTCTAAGCGCCTGCCTTTCGAAACCGATGCAGATTTGGGTCTCCGTTCAGGAGATGATGTGTATCTGCGCCTAAAAGCCTCCAAAGACTGGCAGCTGGATAACGATTTCAGTTTCCATGCTGAACAAATTTATCGCTATGGCATTGATAGCAAAAATTATTTGAGAACGAATACGGAACTTACCCATGCCCGGCCTAATCAGGCATTTTTATCCAATCAATTCAGCCTGACTTATGCAGATGATCAAGATGATGACTTAACCTGGGATAACAACCTGTTTAGGCAACATCAATTTTTCCATGAAAATAGCTTTAGTTATGGCCTTTATACCGGTGGTTTTTTAAATAATAATGACTTACGTTTAAATAGCTGGGGTCCCTTTGTTTCTTGGCGCCAGCCTTTATGGCGTGAATGGTTCTATGTCCAAGGCAATTTGAATTATATTAACAATCATCGGGATGATCGTAGCCATTTTATTAGTACATCGGTGCGTTTGGAAGCATTGTTTTAATCTCCTTTAGGCATAACTGTTACTCCCGCATTGCGATCCTCCTCAATAAAAAAACCTCCCGAAGGAGGTTTTTTTTGGCTCATGAGAAGCCAGCTTATTTCAACAATAAATTATTGATACGTTTCACGTATTCAGCCGGGTCATCAGGTAAACCCCCTTCTGCAATGACTGCCTGATCAAAGATTACATTGGCCAGGTCATCAAACTGAATTGAGCCTTCCAGTTTTTTTACCAAAGGATGCTCAGGGTTAATTTCCAGAATCGGTTTACTTTCCGGCACAGCCTGACCTGCCTGTTTTAACATGCGAATCAGTTGTGGAGAAAGCTCACCTTCACCCGTCACCAAACATGCCGGAGAATCGACCAAACGTGTGGTTACACGCACTTCTTTGGTTTTGGCTTTCAATGAATCTGACAATTTTTCAACGATTGGTTTGAATTGTTCAGCGGCAGCTTCAAGTGCTTTCTTCTCCTCAGCATCCTGCAAATCGCCCAAGTCTACTGCACCTTTAGCCACGTTTTGCATAGGCGTACCATCGAACTCATTGACGAACTCCATCGCCCATTCATCCACACGGTCCGCCATCAATAGCACTTCAATGCCTTTTTTCTTGAACAGTTCCAATTGTGGAGAGTTTTTCGCAGCACTTAAACTATCGGCAGTCACGTAATAAATGGCTTTTTGCCCTTCTTTCATTCGTGCTTTGTAATCTGCCAATGAAGTTGCAATCTCATCATTGGTCGATGTAGAGAAACGTAATAATTTTAAAATACGTTCACGGTTGCCAAAGTCTTCGCCCAAGCCTTCTTTAATTACTGAACCGAATTCAGCATAGAACTGTTTGAATTTCTCCTGGTCTTTTTCATCTTCCGACTTCGCCAAACTATCCAGCATGGTCAAAATACGGCGGGTATTGCCTTCGCGAATGGTTTTAACATCACGACTTTCCTGTAGCAGTTCACGGCTGACATTTAGTGGAAGATCAGCACTATCGACTACACCCTGCACGAAACGCAAATAGTTTGGAATCAGATTATCCGCTTCATCCATAATGAACACACGTTTTACATACAGCTTGATGCCCGCTTTCGCTTCACGTGTGAAAATATTGTGCGGCGCTTTGCTTGGTACATACAGTAATTGGGTATATTCGGTACTACCTTCAACACGATTATGTGCCCAAGCCAATGGTGCTTCAAAGTCGTGGCTTAAGTTCTTATAAAACTCAATGTATTGCTCGTCAGTGATCTCATTTTTATTTCGGGTCCAAAGTGCGCTGGCTGAATTAATCGCTTCCCATTCATCCGTTTTAACCATCTGACCGGGTTTAGGTTCTTCACCTTCAGCCGCTTCTTCTTGCTGCCAGACTTCTTTTTGCATTTCAATCGGCAAGCTAATGTGGTCAGAATATTTATTGATGATTTGCTTAACTTTATAAGACTCTAAATAATCCAGTGCATTATCACGTAAATGTAAAATGATATCTGTTCCACGTGAAGCCTTGCTGATTTGCTCAACTTCAAAATCACCTGTACCGGTACTGATCCAGCGTACGCCATCAGCAGCATCTGCCGCAGCATGACGGGATTCAACAGTAATTTTTTCGGCAACGATAAAACCTGAATAGAAACCGACACCAAACTGACCGATCAATTGCGCATCGGCTTTCTGGTCACCTGACAGTCTAGACATAAAGTCTTTGGTACCAGATTTGGCAATGGTACCTAAGTTATCAATGGCTTCTTGTTGGCTTAAACCAATCCCGTTGTCTGAAATGGTGATGGTTTTATTGTCTTTATCGAGACTGACACGAACATGCAGTTCAGGATCATTTTCATAATATTCAGGATGGTTGATCCCTTCAAAGCGCAACTTATCACATGCATCCGAAGCATTCGAAATCAGTTCGCGTAAGAAAATTTCCGGATTTGAATAAAGTGAATGCGTCACCAAATGTAAAAGTTGGGCTACTTCCGCTTGGAAACTATGTTTTTGTGTACTTTGTTCGCTCATCAGTCGCTCCTTAAATTCATTGAACACTTTTTATTGAATGCTTAATGAATGGAGTGACTTGGGAAATTTTCAATAGCGAGGAATAATTTTTTTTTAAAAAGGGCCTTGTTTATAAACACGATCCATATACATATCCAGTTTTTGCTGGCGCATTTTATACACTTCAGTTAAACAACGGCTCGAGTTAACACATTGATCACGTAATTGTAACCACTTCACCTGCTCATCCTGAATAACACCCCGAGTCCCCATAGGCACTAAACGTTTCACAATATTATAAGTGGTTGCCATTTTCACATCGGCATCATTTACCGCACGATGCTCACAAATGGCATGTTCTGTTTGGGTTCGGGCATGATCACAATTGAAACTTGCTGCATACACAGATCCACTGAATAGGCTAAAAAAGACCACACCGTATAAATTGAATAATTTCATGATTTATTTTCTCTTTTTAGCTTATTTTCTATAATCAACTTAAACAAGTTTGGGCTTATTAAATAGTATCAAAGTGCTCAATCTCTGTGATTTATTGTAAGTTTTTTATTAAAAAACCCCCTCTATAAAGATGAGGTTTCTTTACGCTAATTTTTTATTTTGGCCTTAGAATTTGTAACTATAACCGATGGTATAAACCCAAGGGTTTACTTCCAATTCACCAATATTTGTACCATTTAACTCCAAGTCTGTTTCAACTTGCGCATAACGCACATCGGCATATACCCCCCAGTTTTTAGCATCTGCAGGCTGAAAATTAAAACCCACTTGCCCCGCAACACCATAAGCTACGTCAGCTTCTAATTTACCTGCGCCCTCCAAATTCCCTTTTACTTTTTCATCCCAAGGGATAACAACTGTTGCCCCTACCCCTACATATGGCGTAAAGCGAGTTGAATTTTTAAAATTATATTTAGCAGTCACTGTTGGCGGTAAATGTTTAAAACTCGCTACATTCTCACCCACACCTTCAATACTTACATCATGCTTGAAAGGAGTCGCTAATAATAATTCTACAGAAATAGGAGAGTTAGCAAAAAAATACTCTACGGAAGGGGTAAAACCTACCTCATTACTTACAGTCGCCTTACCGCCTGCAATAATACCATTATCATCATTTTGTGGTGCCAATGCAGAAGCACCTAATTTAACTTGCCAATCACCAGCCATTGCTGAAACAGACATCCCCAATAATGCAATAAAAGCAGTTTGCTTTAACATTTTAAATACTCCACGGAAGAATAATAACAATAAAAAATAAACATTAATTAATAATAAACACGAGAGAAATTAATATGCAATAGCGATTAATTAATAATAATTATTTTTATTTTTAAGTGATTGATAATATTAAATATTTATTTTAAATAGACCAACTTGGTTGGTTTTAAATACCAACCAAGTTAATCAGGTTTTATTATTATATTCCGAGTATATTAATCAGCTTTATTATATTAAACATTTAAAAGATTTATTTTAAATACATCTATTAGCATTATACATAAAATAAATTCAAACTAAATAAAAATATGCGTTTGAATTAAAGAACCATTGCAGCAATCCATCCAAATACCATTAAAGGAATATTAAAATGGATAAAGGTAGGAACCACACTGTCTTTCATATGGTCATGCTGACCATCCATGTTTAAACCTGAAGTTGGACCTAAAGTTGAATCCGAGGCTGGAGATCCGGCATCTCCCAAAGCTGCGGCAGTACCAATCAAAGCAATTGTTGCGGCAGGGCTAAAACCGAACTGGATACATAAAGGCACATAGATAATGGCTAAAATTGGCACCGTAGAGAACGATGAACCAATCCCTAAAGTAATCAGCAAACCGACCAGCAACATTAAGAATGCAGCCAAACCTTTACTGTTACCAATCCACTCAACAGATGCATTGACCAAAGCAGGAACTTGATTGGTGGCCTCAATGACAGATGCAAAACCTTGTGCGGCAATCATAATAAAACCGACCAATGCCATCATTCGCATACCGGTAATAATCACATCGTCCGCTTCTTTCCATTTAAAAATACCCGCGCAGCTTAAAATCGCCACACCCACCAAACCGGCAAGAATCATCGAATCTGAATAAAGCTGTACACTTAGGGTGGCAATGACTGCAAAAGCGGCCATAAACAAGGTGAATTTTGCGATTTGTGGCTTGGCATTCGCATCGCTAACGACATCGCCCGAAATACTATGATGACTTGGCTCAATCTTGATTTCTTTATAAATTCTTGGCTTGCGATAAGTAAAAAACAGCGCAACCAATAGCCCGATAAACATGCCAAAAACGGGAATTGCCATTGCAGATGGAATTTGATCATAGCTAATTTCAAACCCGTATGGCTTACCAAAAGTATTGATGTTTTGGCCCAGAATATCATTCAGGAAAATGGCGCCAAATCCGACCGGAACCAGCATATAAGTGGCACATAAACCAAAAGTCAATAAACAGGCCACAGCACGGCGGTCTAACTTTAAATGGTTAAAGACACTTAACAAAGGTGGAATCAAAACCGGGATAAAAGCAATATGAACAGGAATCAGGTTTTGCGAAGATACCGCGGCAGCCACAATCGTAAAGAAAATTAAAAATTTAACTTTATTTTGCGATTGAACATTGGCATCTCCTTTTAAGGTGGAAACCAGTTTGTAAGCCAGTAAATCAGGCAAACCGGAGCGTGCCAAAGCAAGCGCAAATGCACCTAAAACACCATAGGCTAAGGCAATTTTAGCCCCGCCACCTAGACCATTATTAAATGCATCTAGCGTTCCTTGCAGACCTAGACCGGCCAGCAAACCACCGGTAACAGCACCGATCACCAATGCAAATACCACAGGTACACGAGCTAATGAGAGTCCGAACATGACTCCGATAGCGGCAATAATTGCGAACATAATTAATTGAGGAAAAGATGAAAAGTCGATATTTTATCAGATTCACTCTTTTGAAACTGTAAATTGATCGCTTTTATCTAGCATCAACTTTTTCATTTAAATTCATACAATTAATTGCAAGCAAATAGATTTAAATCTGTTGCAGTGCAAAGCTTCGGATATAATCTGCGACCAATTTGGGTTGGCTTAATATTGCCCAATGATTGGCATCTACATCAACACGCTGAAAATTTTCCGCCCATTTTGGCATTTCATCAATCATTTCAGGACTGACAAAAATGTCCTGTTTCAGCACGATCGCCTGGACTGGACAAACTGCAAAACGCTGACGTGGCCGAGTTAAGCATGGCACAAAATTGGCCCGATACAGCCCGATTCCATGTTTGCCATCTGAAGCGATATGAGGATTTGAAGGCAAGTTTTTTTTGTGCTCTAACTTTTCAAGCACTTTGCCCCATTTTTCAGGACTGAAAAAACTCCAGACTGTCGGTGCCAGCAATGGCAGCTGGAAAACTGCGATATACCAAGACTTGGTGAGCTGCTTAAACAACTTGCTCTTGTGCTGTTTAAACTGATGACGCATCCAGAAGGCAGCGTGGTCTAAACACGGCCCTGAAATCGTACTATAAGATAAAATTCGCGCTTTAAATTTAGCTTCGGTAACCGACTCCCAGGACTGGATAGAACCCCAATCATGCGCTGCCAGGTGAAAAGGGCGATCGTTTAATGCGGCATTCACGACACTTTCTAAATCTAAACATAACTGTGCCAAGCGGTAGTCGCGAATACGTGCTGGAATAGAGGATTGCCCTGCTCCACGCACATCATAAGTGACAATATAAAAATCCTGAAGCAGCTCCTGAATAACCGGTTCCCATACCTCTTGATTATCCGGATAACCATGCACCAAAACTAAAGCCGGTTTTTCATCACTCCCCCATGTTTTCACATAGAGTCTCTGCTGATCTTGGGTGTTTACCCACTGGGTTTTCGCTTGCATAATTCTGTCCCATTTTTTATTGATTATTTATATTGATGATTAGGCAACCTGATCAATGCCTCAATTTTAGTTCTGCTCTAGTATGGTCTGGGTAGCTATAAAAATAATTGACCCATCAGCGCCTTTAAAAAAAACTACAGACAATACTCGCGATCTCCAAATTCACGATCAATCGCTATGCACCTTAGCCCGGGGCAGGCATTAAGATTGAAAGAATGGATCTGGAAAATTATCATATTCGTGTGAAAATGCCTTTAATACGTAAAAATCAAAATGTGGTTGGAGTGAATTTTGGCGGCAGCTTATACTGCATGGTTGATCCGTTTTTTATACTTTTACTAATGCATCATCTCGGATCAAAATAGATCGTCTGGGATAAATCGGCAAACATTCATTTTCTCTCGCCAGGACGTGACACTGTTTATGCCAATATTCACTTAGATCCTGCTGAAATAATTCATATTAAAGAGCTTACGGCCAATTACGTTCCAGTACATCGCAAATACACAGTCAATATTTTTTGATGATGCAGGCATCCGCATTACAGAAGTTGAAAAAACGGTCTATATCCGTAGAAAAAAATCCAAAATCCGCCACTCGACAATAAAAAAGCGCTTGTCGATCAAGCGCTTTTACTTAAATGAATAGGTTAAATTAACGTTTTTTCTGTTCGATGGCAGCTCCGGCACCGCCACCAATTGCGCCACCAATTGCAGCGCCCGCATTACCGCCGAACACGCCTTTACCGACCGCAGAACCAATTGCACCGCCTACACCACTATAAGTGGCATTACGGTTAGAACCGCCTTGGGTTTTACTGCCGACTGCTGCACCTGCACCACCACCAACTGCTGCACCAACGCCACCGCCGACTTTATTACCTACACCGCCACCCACTGCACCACCCAGAGCTGCTGCACCGATTCGCTGGTCTCTAGTGGACATACTGTCACAACCCGCTAACATAAAAGTGGATAAGGTCGCTACTGCCATTACACTCATTAATTTTTTCATGGGACTTCCTTCTGGTCTCACTTCTCTTAAGCTTAGCTTAAGCCTAATTTGTAGAGAGTAATAAATGCAAAATGTTACCCATCCGCACTGAAATGCTGCATTTTGTAAAAAGTCATGAAATATTTCACAGTTTTTATAAATTAAGTTTATTCATCTTCACTCAGCAGCACAATATCGCGTGTGGTGACACCATTTTCAGTGAAAACTGCATGTGAGGTTTTAGTGCTATCTTCTAAATTCTTTTTCTGATCCAGCTTTAAGGTCCGGTGAACAGGCTGTTGCCCTTGTTTAAACTCGACACCTTCTGCATCAATTTGCTTTGTTTGGGAAAGTATTTTCCCGTCTTGCTTTATCGTGGTATTCAATTCAATTTTTGAGGTCGGCACAATCACACTGCCTTTTTGAATCACAGGAATAGAAAGCTGCTTTTCAGAAAATTGCGTTTGGTTATCTTCTAAATGAACTTCACGCGCAACAATATCTTTGCCTTTATTGGTCACTTCAAAAATTGTGGCATCGACACTGCGCTTGGGTTCTTGCCCTGCAACTCGACGAATCACTTCAGTCTTTAAGATCGGAACAACGGCTTTATCTTCGACCACAATCGTATTTGGCATGGGTGCAGCAATGACAGCAGCAGAAATAGATAAAAGTGAAAGTGCTAAAAGTTGTTGTGTCAGTTTCATCAGTTTGCCCCGTTATGTTTTTAAATATCTAAATAAAATCAAAGTTTTTAACTGTTCTGTTTTTAATATAGGAAATTATAGGACTTGAGGAAAGCGTTATTTTTCATTTATTTGAGATAAAAAAAGCCACCCGAAGGTGGCTTTTTTGTTTAAACCGTCTGATTACAGACCGTTAAACTCATCATTAAATGCTTGGCTTAATGCTTGATCAACATCAGAGAAGTCATTTACAAGCTCATGCTCTGCAGCTTCAGCTTCTTGACGACGGCGTTCTAAGTGATACGCAAGACCAGTACCTGCAGGAATCAAACGACCCACAACAACGTTCTCTTTCAGACCGCGTAGATCATCTTCTTTACCTGTTACAGCAGCTTCAGTTAACACACGAGTTGTTTCCTGGAACGATGCAGCAGAGATGAACGAGTCAGTAGAAAGCGATGCTTTAGTAATACCCATCAATTGACGTTCATACTTCGCAGGGAACTTGTTCTGAGCAAGTACAGCTTGGTTTTCAGCAACCATGCGGATGTAATCCACTTGTTCGCCTTTAATAAAGCTGGTATCACCACCATCAGTGATTTCAACTTTACGCAACATTTGACGCACGATAACTTCAATGTGCTTGTCGTTGATTTTTACACCTTGCAGACGGTAAACGTCCTGCACTTCGTTCACGATGTAGTTAGTCAACGCCACTTCACCTTTCAGACGTAAAATGTCATGCGGATTTTGTGGACCGTCAGAAACTGTTTCACCACGGTTTACATGTTCGCCTTCGTACACGTTAATGGTACGCCATTTCGGAATCAACTCTTCGTAAATTTCAGAGCCGTCGTCTGGAGTAATCACTAAGCGGTTTTTACCTTTGGTCTCTTTACCGAAGCTTACAACACCTGAAATTTCAGCCAGGATTGCATGTTCTTTCGGTTTACGTGCTTCGAACAAGTCAGCTACACGCGGAAGACCACCGGTAATATCACGGGTACGTGAAGTTTCTTGTGGTACACGACCAATAACGTCACCCACACCAATTGTTTCGCCATCACGGACAGAAAGAATGGTGTTTTGTGGCAAGAAGTAGAACTGTTCGCCACCATCTGTAGTATCCAGTACCACTGCAGGACGCATATCTTTACCTGACGCAGGACGTGAAGTCACTGGCAAGATTTCGATAGTCGACATACCGGTTGCATCATCAGTTTTCGATGTAACAGTTACGCCATCAGCGATTTGGCTGAAACGTACTTTACCTGCAACTTCGGTAACAAGTGGATGCGTATGCGGATCCCAAGTTGCAACGATACCGCCAGCTGCTACAGCTTCGCCATCTTTCAGTACGATAGACGCACCGTATGGGATTTTGTAGCGTTCACGTTCGCGACCCAAGTCATCCGCAATACCGATTTCACCTGAACGGGAAGTCGATACCAAGTGACCTTTGGCATGCTGTACAGTTTTCACGTTATGGAAACGTACAGTACCTTTATTACGCACTTGAACACTGTTTGCAGCAGAAGTTCGGCTTGCAGCACCACCCACGTGGAATGTACGCATGGTTAACTGGGTACCCGGTTCACCAATTGATTGTGCCGCCATAACACCTACAGACTCACCAGGATTTACCTGATGACCACGTGCAAGGTCACGACCATAACATTTCGCACATACACCGAAGGTAGATTCACAAGAAACCACTGAGCGTACTTTAACTTCGTCGACACCCGCTTCTTCAATGAAGGCAGCAAGTTTTTCGTCAATAAGCGTATTACGTGGAAGAATGACATCGTCAGAACCCGCACGTTTCACATCTTCAGCAACAACACGACCCAATACTCGAGCACCAAGGTTCTCGATGACATCACCACCCTGAATGAATGGAGTCATGACAAGACCGCTTAAAGTACCGCAATCAGGTTCAGTAATTACCAAATCCTGCGCTACGTCTACTAAACGACGAGTTAAGTAACCAGAGTTCGCTGTTTTCAGTGCTGTATCGGCCAAACCTTTACGCGCACCGTGTGTTGAAATGAAGTACTGGAGTACTGTCAAACCTTCACGGAAGTTTGCTTTAATCGGGGTTTCAATGATCGAACCATCCGGTTTCGCCATCAAACCACGCATACCTGCAAGCTGACGAATCTGAGCTGCCGAACCACGGGCACCAGAGTCAGACATCATGTAGATACTGTTGAATGATTTTTGCTTCTCGTCTTCACCCTGTTTGTTTTTAACAGTGGTGAAAGACAAGTTGTCCATCATCGCTTTCGCTACTTGGTCATTGGTACGTGCCCAGATATCGACAACTTTGTTATAACGTTCACCGGCAGTTACGAAACCTTGTTCAAACTGTTGTTCAATTTCACGAACTTCAGTTTCTGCTTTTTCAATAATCGTATATTTGGTTGGCGGAATAAGCATATCTTCCATACCAACAGATACACCAGAGCGAGTCGCTTGACGGAAGCCCAAGTACATCAACTGGTCAGCAAAGATAACGGTATCTTTAAGACCCAATTTACGGTAGCAAGAGTTAATTAACTTAGAGATGTTCTTTTTCGTCATCTCAACGTTAATTTGCTGGAAGTCCATACCTTCAGGAACAACTTCCCAAAGTAAGCAACGGCCAGGCGTTGTATCAACAATAATGGTTTGCTGTTCGCGGTTACCATCTTCATCAATCACAGTCTGGTGTACACGTGCTTTTACGCGAGCGTGCAAGTTCACTTGACCAGTCGCCAATGCGCGGTTTACTTCGTCAGTATCCGCAAACACCATGCCTTCACCTTTGGCATTGATTGCATCACGCGTGATGTAATACAAGCCCAAGACAACGTCCTGAGACGGTACGATGATTGGTTCACCGTTCGCTGGAGACAAGATGTTGTTTGTAGACATCATTAACGCACGAGCTTCTAACTGAGCCTCAAGTGTTAATGGAACGTGTACCGCCATTTGGTCACCGTCGAAGTCGGCGTTGAACGCAGCACATACGAGTGGGTGTAGACGGATCGCTTTACCTTCAATCAGGGTCGGTTCAAATGCTTGAAGACCCAAACGGTGAAGTGTTGGCGCACGGTTCAACATCACTGGATGTTGACGAATCACATGAGCAAGAACGTCCCAAACTTCTGGAGTTTCGCGTTCAACCATTTTCTTCGCAGCTTTAATGGTTGTTGCTTGGCCAGACGCTTGTAGTTTCGCAAAGATAAATGGTTTGAATAATTCAAGTGCCATTTTCTTAGGAAGACCACATTGGTGCAAACGTAAAGTCGGACCTACTGTAATTACCGAACGACCTGAATAGTCGACACGTTTACCCAATAAGTTTTGACGGAAACGACCTTGTTTACCTTTGATCATATCTGCCAAAGATTTAAGAGGACGTTTGTTTGAACCCGTGATTGCGCGACCACGACGACCGTTATCAAGCAATGCATCTACAGACTCTTGCAACATACGTTTTTCGTTACGTACGATGATGTCTGGAGCTGAAAGGTCAAGAAGACGTTTCAAACGGTTGTTACGGTTGATCACACGACGGTAAAGGTCATTCAAGTCAGAAGTCGCGAAACGACCACCTTCAAGCGGAACCAACGGGCGAAGATCTGGTGGAAGGACTGGAAGTACAGTCAACACCATCCATTCTGGCTTGTTGTTCGAATCGTTAAATGCTTCCATCAACTTCAGACGTTTAGAAGCTTTCTTAAGCTTAGTTTCTGAAGTTGTTTGTGGAATTTCTTCACGAAGACGTGCAATTTCAGCTTCAAGATCGATGTCTTTCAACAGGTCTTGAATCGCTTCTGCACCCATTTTCGCGCTGAATTCATCACCGTGTTCTTCTAACGCTGTGAAGTATTCTTCATCGTTAAGAAGTTGGTATTTCTCCATTGGAGTCATACCCGGATCTGTTACAACGTAAGATTCGAAATACAATACACGTTCGATATCACGTAAAGTCATGTCTAAAAGAAGACCGATACGGGATGGTAATGATTTCAAGAACCAGATGTGTGCAACCGGTGACGCAAGGTCAATATGACCCATACGCTCACGACGTACTTTCGCAGTTGTTACTTCAACGCCACATTTTTCACAAATGACGCCTTTGTATTTCATACGCTTGTATTTACCACACAAGCATTCGTAATCTTTTACTGGACCAAAGATTTTGGCACAGAATAAACCATCACGTTCTGGTTTGAACGTACGATAGTTAATTGTCTCAGGCTTTTTAACTTCACCGTGAGACCATGACTTAATCATTTCTGGTGACGCAAGACCAATGCGGATGCGATCAAACTCTACTGGAGCATGACCGTCTGAATCCGTCTTTTTGCGCATGATATCGAGCAAGTCTTTCAATTTTTTTCTCCGTGTGTCGAGGAGTTTTTCTCCTCCCCGACTGGGTCACAAATATTGTTTTTAACTGAATCTAATCTCCCTCACTCCACCTTTGTTAAGGGGGAAGCCCCTCTTTTCAGAAGAGCTTGCGGAACAGTGTTCCTCAGGGGAGATTTAATGGAGATTCTTAGTCACCATTTTTCAGTTCAATGTTGATACCTAAAGAACGGATCTCTTTAGTCAATACGTTGAACGATTCAGGCATGCCCGGATCCATATAATGGTTACCATCTACAATGTTCTTGTAGATGCGAGTACGGCCTTCAACGTCATCCGACTTAACAGTAAGCATTTCTTGAAGCGTATAAGCTGCGCCATATGCTTCAAGCGCCCAGACTTCCATCTCACCGAAACGCTGACCACCGAATTGAGCTTTACCGCCCAATGGCTGTTGAGTCACAAGTGAGTAAGAACCTGTAGAACGCGCATGCATCTTGTCATCAACCAAGTGATTCAGTTTCAACATGTACATGTAACCTACAGTTACTGGACGGTCAAAACGTTCACCTGTACGTCCGTCAAACAATACGGTTTGACCAGAACGTGGAATGTCTGCAAGTTCTAGCAACTCTTTGATTTGGCTTTCATCCGCACCATCAAATACAGGAGTTGCTAAAGGAATACCTTTACGCAAGTTTTTAGAAAGTGCCAAGATTTCATCATCAGTCAGGCTATCAAGATCTTCTTGCTCGCCACCAACTTTGTTGTAAATCTTGTCTAAGAAAATACGCAGTTCGGCAATGGTACGCTGTTGTTGCAACATCTTGTCGATTTTGTCGCCAAGACCTTTTGCAGCCATACCCAAGTGAGTTTCAAGAATCTGACCCACGTTCATACGTGAAGGTACACCTAGTGGGTTCAACACGATATCAACAGGTACACCGTTGGCATCATGCGGCATGTCTTCTACTGGCAAGATGTTAGATACAACACCCTTGTTACCATGACGACCCGCCATTTTATCACCCGGTTGGATGCGACGTTTTACAGCCAAGTAAACTTTAACAACTTTCAATACGCCAGTTGTAAGCTCATCACCTGTAGAAAGTTTGCGTTTTTTCTCTGCAAATTTCTCGTCAATTTCAATGCCTTTCTCTTTCAAGAACACTTGAATTTGAGTTAAGCGTTCAGCAATGCCTTCATCAACAGGTTGAATTTCAAGTAGATCAACAAGCTCTAAACCAGATAACAAATCTTCAGTCAGTTTGTCACCGCGTTTAGTAGTACCGCCACCGTTCGATTCTTGACCTTTCAACAAGCGCACAATACGTTCACGTGCAGCTTCTTCGAAGATTTTGAACTCTTCTTTCAAGTCTTTACGGTAAGCATCTAATTGCGCTTTTTCAATTGCTTGAGCACGTTCGTCTTTTTCAAGACCGTCACGTGTAAACACTTGAACGTCAATGACTGTACCTTTAACGCCTGAAGACACACGTAATGATGAGTCTTTAACATCAGCTGCTTTTTCACCGAAGATTGCACGAAGCAATTTTTCTTCCGGTGTTAACTGCGTTTCACCTTTAGGCGTTACTTTACCTACTAGGATGTCACCAGCAGTTACTTCAGCACCGATATAAACGATACCTGATTCATCAAGCTTAGACAGCGCAGCTTCACCCACGTTAGGAATATCGGCAGTAATTTCTTCTGCACCTAACTTGGTATCACGAGCAACACATGACAACTCTTGAATATGGATCGAAGTCAAACGATCTTCTTGAAGAACACGTTCCGATAACAAGATCGAGTCTTCGTAGTTGTAACCGTTCCAGGTCATGAACGCTACGCGCATGTTTTGACCAAGTGCCAATTCACCACCGTCAGTCGATGGACCATCAGCCAATACGTCGCCACGACCTACTTTATCGCCCAGGTTCACAAGAACTTTTTGGTTAATACAAGTGTTTTGGTTCGAACGTGTATATTTGATCAGGTTGTAGATATCTACACCTGCTTCACCGGCGATCATTTCTTCTTCGTTTACACGAATAACCACACGTGACGCATCAACAAATTCAATACGACCGCCACGTTTCGCAAGAACACATACACCAGAGTCATGCGCTACGTTTGCTTCCATACCGGTACCGACAAGTGGTTTGTCAGCAATCAGCGTAGGAACAGCCTGACGTTGCATGTTTGAACCCATCAACGCACGGTTGGCGTCATCGTGTTCAAGGAATGGAATAAGTGATGCCGCAACAGACACAACCTGCTGAGCAGATACATCCATATGCGTTACTTTTTCAGGAGGCATACGTACGAAGTCACCTTGGTGACGAACTGATACGAATTCTTCTGTTAAGTTACCGTCTTTATCTACACCAGAATCGGCCTGTGCAATTACAGTACCTACTTCTTCAATCGCAGATAAATACTCAACATCATCTGTTACACGGCCATCAATAACTTTGCGGTATGGAGTTTCCAAGAAACCGAAGTTATTACATTTTGCATAAACAGAAAGCGAGTTAATCAAACCAATGTTTGGTCCCTCAGGAGTCTCAATTGGACACACACGACCGTAGTGAGTTTGATGTACGTCACGTACTTCAAAGCCTGCACGTTCACGAGTCAAACCGCCGGGTCCAAGTGCTGATACACGACGTTTGTGTGTAATTTCAGACAATGGATTATTTTGGTCCATGAACTGAGACAACTGGCTTGAACCAAAGAATTCTTTGATTGCAGCAGCAACTGGTTTCGCATTGATCAAATCTTGCGGAGACAAGTTGTCAGTTTCTGCCTGAGATAGACGCTCTTTAACAGCACGTTCTACACGAACCAGACCCACACGGAATTGGTTTTCTGTCATTTCACCAACAGAACGAACACGACGGTTACCCAAGTGATCGATATCGTCGACTTCACCTTTACCGTTACGGATTTCAACTAATGTTTTTAGTACATCAGTGATATCTTCATTCGAGAGAATACCTTCAACTTCGCGAGACTTCTGATCAGTACCCACTTCGTAAGGACGACCCAAACGACGGTTGAACTTCATACGACCCACTGGAGACAAGTCATAACGTTCTGATGAGAAGAACAAGTTGTTGAATAAGTTTTCAGCAGCTTCTTTTGTTGGTGGCTCACCTGGACGCATTACTTTATAGATTTCTACAAGTGCTTCTTCACGACCTGAAGTCGTATCTGCGCGTAAAGAGTCCGCAACGAAAGAACCGCGGTCGATATCGTTGGTGAACAGAATATTAAACTGCTTCACGCCGCCTTCTGCAATCTTCACCATGATCTCATGGCTCAATACTGTGTTTGCAGCAATCACGTCGCCATCTTTTAATGGGATGTCTTCAGCAGTAATACGTTCATACAAATACTCATCAGGAACAGAAAGCTTGGTTAAGCCAGATGCTTCCATTTGACGTACATGACGTGCATTAATACGTTTACCTTGTTCAACAATCACTTTGCCGTCAGCATCATTAATGTCGAATTGAGCCATTTCACCGCGCAGGCGTTCAGGCACAAGGTCAATTTGGTAGCTACCCATGTCAAGATAGACAGGTACTTTTTCATAGAACATGTCTAGGACTTGTTCGTTGCTATAACCTAATGCACGAAGAACAACAGTCGCGAGTAATTTACGACGACGGTCAATACGCACAAAGACTAAATCTTTTGCATCGAATTCAAAGTCTAACCATGAACCACGGTAAGGAATGATACGTGCTGAATAAAGAACTTTACCGCTAGAGTGAGTTTTGCCTTTATCGTGGTCAAAGAATACACCTGGTGAACGATGTAATTGAGACACAATTACACGCTCAGTACCATTGATCACAAAGGTACCGTTTTCAGTCATGAGCGGCATTTCGCCCATGTACACTTCTTGTTCACGTACGTCTTTAATTGATTTGGTTTCGCGATCTTTGATGATCAAACGAATTTTTACACGCATTGGCGCTGCATAAGTCGAACCACGTAAAATACATTCACGTACGTCAAACTCAGGCTTACCAAGACTATACTCAACAAATTCTAAAGCAGCATTGCCAGAATAACTTTCAATAGGAAAAACTGAACGAAATGCGGCTTGGAGACCGATATCTTCGCGGTTTTTTGGTGTTTTGCCATCTTGTAAGAATGTTCGGTACGAGTCGACTTGAATCGCGAGCAAGTACGGAGCATCCATGACGCTAGGCAATTTACCAAAATTCTTACGGATCCGTTTCTTTTCGGTATATGAGTATGCCATCTGGAGTCCTCGGAAAGTAAACTAAGCCCGCCTGCAGAACGAGCCTAGAAGGAATTACACAGGCCGATATGGCCACCACTTTTTACAAATGCTGCAATTTTTAGTGGTATTAAAACGCTTAGCAATATTTTCAAATATGATAAATATTGGTAAACATTTGATTTTATTGATTTATTATAATAATTGACGGTTTTTACATCAATCAAACAAAAATCGAGCCGATAATTGTAACGCAAAAAGGCTGATGACCCAAGAGCCATCAGCCAAATTTCGGGATCAATTTAAAAATTGACCCCTGGCTAAATTACTTAACAGTAACTGTAGCACCAGTAGTTTCAAGCTTAGCTTTAAGTTCTTCAGCTTCTTCTTTAGAAACGCCTTCTTTAAGAACCTGTGGAGCGCCTTCAACTAGATCTTTAGCTTCTTTCAAGCCAAGACCAGTAACTTCACGAACTGCTTTAATTACAGCAACTTTGTTCGCGCCAAAAGAAGTCAATTCAACATTGAATTCTGATTGCTCTTCAGCAGCAGCAGCAGCAGGACCCGCAGCTACAGCTACAGCAGCAGCAGATACGTTGAATTTTTCTTCGAAAGCAGAAATAAGTTCAACAAGTTCAAGAACAGTTTTTTCAGCAACTGCGTTTAGGATTTCTTCGTTTGTTAAAGCCATGAGAGTAACTCCAAATGGGTATTGAATGGTGTGAAAGTGAATTTAAGCTTATGCAGCTTCTGATCCGTTTTTCTCTTGAAGCGCTGTAAGTAAGCGACCCAATTTCGAAATAGGAGCCTGAAGAACATTTGCAAGCATAGTAAGCGCTTTTTCTTGGTTTGGAAGATTTGCGATAACGCTAACTTCGTCGCCTTGATAAAGTTTGCCATCAAATGCAGCAGCTTTAAGTTCAAATGCTTTGTTAGTTTTAGCGAATTCTTCGAACAAACGAGCAGCAGCGCCCATGTCATCTTCAGAAGTCGAGAAAGCTAAGATTGTTGGGCCAACAAGGTTGTCGTTCAAGATATTGAATGGAGTATCTTGAAGAGCGCGTTTAGCTAGAGTATTACGTACAACACGTGTAGCAACACCTAGTTTACGAGCTTCAACACGTAGAGCAGTTAATTGCTCAACAGTTAAACCTTGGTAGTCAGCAACAACAGCAGCAAATGCAGTAGAAGCAACTTCAGTTACTTCAGCTACGATCTGTTTTTTGCCTTCGATAAGAAGAGCCATTGTAAAACCTCCTAACGGTGATTTATGTGCTTACGCGAAGCACACTCCCAATTCGTAAATTCATTGCTGAATTTACACGCGGAGGATGAACAAATCACACCACCGCGTCTACTCGGACTGGACTTTTAAGAAGTGAGTCCCGAAGAACCCCCCTCGCCCGAGGTCTTTGACGCTGATAAACAAATATTTATCAATTCAAAGTTTGCCTGAGAGGCGATCAGCAAAGCATGCTTTGCCGACCCGCAAGACGAGAAGCTACGCTTCGAGTGAAGCAACATCCGCATCTTGCGTGAAAATCAAAGCAGTGCTTTGATTTTCACTCAGGGCTTTAAAATTCTGTAATAAGTCGAGACTTATTTAGAAACGTTGGCTACATCAACAACAAGACCAGGACCCATAGTTGAGCTCAAAGTGATCTTTTGGATGTAGATACCTTTAGAAGTCGCAGGTTTTGCTTTCTTAAGGTCAGCTACAAGAGCTTCAACGTTTTGACGGATCGCAGCAGCATCAAAGCCAACTTGACCAATCGCAGCATGAATGATACCCGCTTTGTCTACACGGTAACGTGCTTGACCAGCTTTAGCGTTTTTGACAGCGCCAGCTACGTCAGGAGTTACAGTACCCACTTTAGGGTTAGGCATTAAGCCACGTGGACCAAGAATCGTACCCAACTTACCTACTACGCGCATTGCATCTGGAGCAGCAATTACTACGTCGAAGTCTAAGTTGCCAGCTTGAATGCTTTCAGCAAGATCTTCGAAACCAACGATGTCCGCGCCTTCAGCTTTAGCAGCTTCAGCAGCAGCGCCTTGAGCAAACACAGCAACACGTACAGTTTTACCAGTACCTGCAGGAAGTGTAGTCGCGCCACGAACAACTTGGTCAGATTTACGAGGGTCAACACCAAGGTTTACTGCAACATCCAAAGATTCTTTGAATTTAACAGCTGGAATAGTGTTAAGAACTTGTACTGCTTCTTCCAAAGTGTAAACTTTGTTCGCTTCAACAGCAGTAGCGATGGCTTTTTGACGTTTAGTTAATTTAGCCATGTCTTATAACTCCACTTCCAAGCCCATAGAACGCGCAGAACCAGCAATGGTACGTACACGTGCGTCTAAATCAGCACCAGTTAAATCTGGTTCTTTAGTAGTCGCAATTTCTTCTAATTGAGCGCGAGTCAACTTACCAACTTTAGTTTTGTTAGGTACAGCTGAACCCTTTTGAATACCAGCAGCTTTCTTAAGAAGAATCGCAGCAGGCGGAGTTTTCATAATGAATGTGAACGACTTATCGTTGTACACAGTAATCACTACAGGAATTGGTAGACCAGCTTCAAGTTTTTGTGTAGCAGCATTGAATTCTTTACAGAATGCCATGATGTTAACACCACGTTGACCTAGTGCAGGACCAATCGGTGGAGATGGATTCGCTTTACCAGCTGGAACTTGCAGCTTGATATAGCCGTCAATCTTCTTAGCCATTTCAAATTACCTCTGGGTGCAAACGCCGATGAAGGCTCCCCAATGATTCTAAGTAACGATAACCGTTACAATAACAATGCCCGATCCATAACAAACCGGGCGTTTTCCAACCAACTTAAATTAGTTCGCTTTTTCGACTTGGCGAAATTCGAGCTCGACTTGAGTTGGTCGGTTAAATACATTAATCGTCAACGTTAAACGTGACTTCTCGTACTGAACTTCTTCCACCACGCCTTTAAAGTCGGTGAATGGACCGTCAGTCACGAGTAATTCTTCGCCTGGTTCAAACATCGTCTTAGGACGAGGTGCTTCACCAGTATTGCGTACACGCGCAAGAATCGCATCAGCTTCTTTTTGCGTAATAGGTGCAGGTTTTTCAGCCGTACCACCGATAAAACCTAATACTTTTGGACATTCTTTAACAATGTGCCAGGTATCATCGTTCATTTCCATTTCAACTAATACATAGCCAGGAAAAAATTTACGCTCTGATTTACGCTTCTTGCCATCCTTCATTTCTACGACTTCTTCAGTCGGAACGAGGACTTCACCAAAGCTATCGGCTACAGCGCTACGCTGGATTCGATCATTAAGCGAGCGTAACACCTGTTTTTCATAACCTGAATAGGCATGAATAATGTACCAACGTTTCATAGCTCTCTTACCCGATAATAAACTTCATTAACCAGCCTAAAATGTAATCAAAACACCATAAAACAATGGCAGCGATTACAACAACTGCAAGAACATGCCAAGATGTGGTCACTGTTTCTTGCTTGGTCGGCCAAGTCACACGACGTAACTCAATTCGCGCATCTTTCAATAAACGAACAAAGCCTTTGCCTTGATGGGTGGCGTATAATAAACCTAAAGCCACTACGATACAAGCCAAAATCACAGCAACGCGCACACCGACATTATTCGCAGGCGCCCAATATGCTGGCAAATACTGACCCGCCATGGCTGCACCGACTAATAAAATCAATGCGATAACCCATAGAACTATATCTAAAGGAGACCCAGAATTAACAACTTCAGCAGGATTATTTCTTTGTGGAATTGGCGCTTCGCTTAATGCGTCACGCGATTTATCATTCGACATTTTTGTACTCGTCGTAGGCTTCGCGACTTATTATATGACAATTTAAACAGCATCAAGTTTTTTTTTAAAAAAATGGCAGGTCAGGAGGGACTCGAACCCCCAACATTCGGTTTTGGAGACCGACGCTCTACCAATTGAACTACTGACCTAGCATACAAATCGGGGAATAGAATCCCCGAGCTGTATTTTTAACTTTTCGTATTATGCAGTTACTTTAGCAACAACACCAGCACCAACTGTACGACCACCTTCACGGATCGCAAAACGTAGACCTGGGTCCATTGCGATTGGGTGGATCAATTCTACTGACATTTCAACGTTGTCACCAGGCATTACCATTTCCACGCCTTCTTGTAATTGGATTGCGCCAGTTACGTCAGTTGTACGGAAATAGAATTGTGGACGGTAACCGTTAAGGAATGGTGTATGACGACCACCCTCTTCTTTAGAAAGTACGTATACTTCTGCGTCGAATTTAGTATGCGGTTTGATTGTACCTGGTTTAGCAAGTACTTGACCACGTTGAACGTCTTCACG
>NZ_JBRATK010000019.1:0-48448 GCF_052712855.1 Acinetobacter sp. F16 | reverse complement strand
ATTCAGCATTGTACGAGGCATAGCGAGAGTAAAATTGGGTTTGGCGATTTAATTTTACTACCTCGCTATTTTTTTAAGCAACAAATGTCAACAGACCCTAATCCAACTTACTGCTTTTTAAAGATAAGTGCTGTTTTTTAATTGGCTTTGATTCGGTTGAGATCTATCTCCCATTACAGACCTTAGCAAATAAAGAATAAATTACGTGACATCCATGTCACAACATATCTATCCGATTAAAATATTTAATGTTTATAAATACCAGGCTTCAACTTAAACCTTCTGAATAAATAACTCACGATCAAAACGATACTGTGGGAAGAACACGCCGTCTTTAGCACGTTCACCTGCACCAATCACCATGACTGGATACTGTTCGTCATTTAATTTCAGAATTTCACGAACCATCGGCTCATCAAAACCTTCCATCATGCAGCTATCAAAACCATAAGCTCTTAAAGCTAAAACCAGATTTTCACAAGCCAAAGCTGTGGTTTTGCTTGCCCAAAGTCTTGCATCTGCTGGGTTAAAAGCAGTCACTGGCAATTGCTTATCCAGCGTACGTGCAATTTTAAAAGCAACTTTCTTAAAGTTACCCAGCGCATTGAAATAACCCGTTTTATAATTATATGGAATAAACTTGTAATACCTCTGCACGGCAGCAGGCGCTTCAGTAAATGGAAACTCAGAAATATTCATCTTCGCCATTTCATCAATACGGTCGGTACGTGCTACACAAACAATTAATTCCGAAGCTGTTTTTGCTGCCAATTGACTTAAACAAGCTTTTATCAATTGCTTTTTCTTAGTCGGGTTCTGCACCACATAAAAGGTCCAAGGCTGTAAATTGGATGAGTTTGGTGCAAGCAAGGCAAGGTCTAAACAATCATCCAGCACTTCAGCAGGAATAGGTTTTTTAGTAAATTTACGTACCGAACGACGGCTTTGCACGACTTTTTTAAAGTTTTCGACATCAATATCTGTCGGGGCTGGCTCAAAATAACGTTTCTTTTCAGTTTTGGTTTCGTTTGAATCGGTCATCGCTATTCACTCAAATTTTAAAGCTTGAAATTTAGATCTATTAAAAAGTATAAAGCCACAGAATAGTGTCATCATTCAGTGGCTTTTTATTTAACAATAAAAACAATTAATTAAATTGGGCAAAATCTGGTTTACGCTTTTGCATGAATGCAGCCACCGCCTCAGCCATTTCTGGCGAAGACACACGCTTCATAAAGATTTCAGCTTCATCATCTACACAGTCCAGAATTTCCTGCAAGTTATGTTTCATTAAAGCTTTGGTTTGCTTAATTGAAGCCAATGGAAGCGCTGCCAAAGTCTGTGCCTGTTTAAGTGCAGTCGCATAAACATCTTCTTCAATGCTATTGACCAAACCTGCACTCAAGGCTTTTTCACTGTTAAATTTCTGTGCAGTAAACAACAGCTCAGCCGCTTTATGATAACCCGCTTGTTGAATAAGAAGCTTGCTCGAAGCACCTTCCGGAGAAAGACCAAGGCTTACAAACGGAATCTGGAACAGGGCTGTGTGATCACTATAGACAAGGTCAGCATGAAGTAAAAGCGTCACCCCAATACCAATGGCCACACCACGAACCGCTGCAATTAAAGGCTTGGAAAATTTTGCCGCAGATTTTAAAACCACAAATGGAGGAGCATCCCCAGCTTTGCCTGCAAGTGGTGTTTGAATAAACTTCATGAAGTCCTGCATATCGTTACCGGCGCTGAAGTCAGCATCAGCACCACGTAAAATCACTACACGAACATCTTTATTTTGATCAGCTTCATCCAAAGCTTTGGCAATCCAGAGGTATAATTCGCCATATAATGCATTTTTTGCTTTTGGTCGGTTAATGGCTAAGGTCAGTACGCCATTTTCTAAATTCGCATCCAAATGTTCATGAGGTTGTTGAATACAGCTCAGTGTCATCGTACTATCCTTGCTTTAAAATTTAATTTAGTTTTATGGCGTTTATTATGTCGCATATTTATTGGGGCGGCACAACTCACGAGTCATAAAAAATATGATCTGTTATGAACTATACATTTGATTATCTGGTTTTCATTGGTCGCTTTCAGCCTTTTCATCTGGCACATATGCAAACGGTTAAAATCGCTTTAGAGCAAAGCCAGAATGTGATTTTGGCACTCGGTTCTGCGCAGAATGAACGCAATATTAAAAATCCGTTTAGTGCTTCTGAACGTGAACAGATGATTTTGTCCAACTTTTCAGCCGCAGACCAAAAGCGGATCAAGTTTGTTCATGTGATTGATGTCTATGACGATGAAAAATGGCAAAAACTGGTGCAATCCCTGGTGTCAGAAGTGGTAGAGCCAGAAACTAAAGTCGGCTTAATTGGTCATTTTAAGGATGAATCTTCATACTATCTGCAGCTTTTTCCAGAATGGGAGATGGTAGAACTTGCCAGCTTGGTTGGAGCAATTTCAGCGACGCCGCTGCGTGAAGCGTATTATCGTGGCGAAATTATCGAATCTGCTTTTCCACTGGGCACCAGTGAGTTTTTACACAAATTTCGGAATACCTCCACTTATCAACAATTGCAGCACAAATACCTGACACAAGATAAAACCAATCTTGAAAAATCTTAGTAAGCTTTTAAGTCGGAGCAAGAAATTGAAACGACCTAGGAGTGGACAAGATGAATATCACCACCACCATGAAAAGTGTTTTCATTGCGGGAGTAATGAGCCTAAGTATTGCGGTTCAAGCACATGCCCAGGAGTGGACACTGACCCCCCAGACTCATGTTGGTTTTGATATCAGGTCGATGGGTTTTTCTATAGTGAAAGGTACATTTAATCAAGTTCAATCCCGTATGAGCTTTGATCCACAAGTACCACAAAACGCCTCAGCAGAGTTTGTACTGGATATAAATAGCCTAAGCTTAAACAAGCCTTCACTCAGAAACATGATTTTGGATGAAGATTTATTTTATGCAGAGAAATATCCAACTGCGACTTTTAATAGTCATGAATTTATAGCTTTAGGCGATAATCACTATAGTATAAAAGGGGATTTGACCTTGCGCGGTGTAACCCAGCCCGTAACCCTAAATACGGTCTTAAAACCTAATACGACCAATCCACAATTTTTGGATGTTGAATCTAAAGCAGTGGTGAATCGCAGTGATTTTGGGATGAAAAAAGCATTCGGTGGTATAGGTGAACAAGTGAATATTGAGGTGAATGGACAATGGAAAAAACGATAGTTCACATCTTTAAAAAATGACTTAAAGTATTTTTTAGATTTCCGAATTTTTATAGTCTTATAGCATCGTTTTAATTTTTTTAGTGTTATACGCTACTATATTTTTAAGCAATTGATGAGTTTTAAAGGTATCATTGAACTTAAAATAATTAGTTATTTTTTAAAGTTAAAATTTTTAAAAATCAAAATCATATTAACTAAAAATACGATATCGAGCCAATTGTTACACAGAACTTAGGTCGAGTATTTTGTCCATTAGTCATTAATGGTTTTACAAAAACTTCAATAAACTGGTATAAAAATAACTAAAATGAAAATTCGAAAACTTAAGACAAATTTAATCTAAGATTGGACCGTGTGTCTAAATCCGATCAACAGGCAATCAAGAAAAGGTGGATTTAAATTTGAAAACAACAATAAAAAATGGACTTATTATCGTAGCAATGGGTTTGGCGGTAAGCAGCTCGTCCTTTGCCCAATCATGGATTTTAACGCCCCAAAGTAATGTTGGTTTTGAGATCAGGTCGATGGGACTTACGGTGGTCAAAGCCAAATTTAATCAAGTTCAGTCCAGCATGGAATTTGATATTAAAGCACCGCAAAATGCATCGACCCATCTGGTTATGGATGTAGACAGTTTGAGCTTCAATAAACCCTTGCTGAAAAGCATGATTTTGGGTGAAGACTTATTTTATGCAGCAAAATACAAGACTGTAAGATTCAAAAGTACCCAATTTAAAGACTTGGGAAATGGTAAATTTAATGTTTTGGGGCATTTAACCTTGCGTGGTGTGACCAAGCCCGTGACTTTTGTGACGACGTTTAAACCTAATTTGACTAATGTTAATTTACTCGATGTCCAGGCTTCTGCGGTGATTAACCGCAGTGATTTTGGTATGAGAAAAGGGATTGGAGGCGTGGGGGAGAAAGTAAATCTTGAGCTTTCTGGCCAATGTGCAGCTAACTAAGAATATAATGACCAGTGTTTAACAGATTTTTTTATCCATCCTATTGATGGCGATAGAGTACTGCACGCTTATTTTAGTCTAGATTTAAAAGTCCTCAGGGCAGAATAAATACAAGAATTTTGATTGCATAAAAGACTTTAAAAAAGAGGCAAAATAAAAGCCCAAAATTTTTCGGGCTCTTATAAATAAATCCAGTAACAGAGCTATCCAGTAACAGGGCTATTAAGCTGCCTGGAAAGCTTTTAAGTCTTCTAATACTTGTTCTGCATGACCTGCAGCTTTGACCTTACGGTATTCTTTGATTAACTGGCCATTATGGAAAATAAAGGTTGAGCGTTCAATGCCCATCACTTGTTTGCCATACATATTTTTTTCTTTAATTACATCAAAGAGATTGCACAATATTTCTTCTTTATCACTGATGAGATTAATGGTCAGATTCTGCTTTTCGGTGAAGTTTTGGTGTGCTTTAACCGAGTCGCGTGAAATACCCAGAATTGTGGTATTTAAAGCATCAAATTGATCTTTCAAATAAGAAAAGCCAATCGCTTGGGTAGTACAACCGGGGGTTGAATCCTTTGGATAAAAATACACAATCAGCCATTCTGATGGGAGTGTAGACAAGTTAACTTCACCCGTCGTGGTCATAAAGGTCTGGTTTGGCAATTGAATACTTTCAGTCATGCTTTAATCCTTGATTAAATTGAATCGCGATCTCATTTGAGTGCTAAAAAGGCATAATTTTCATGATATAGAATATCACCGTTAGGTACAGTAATTGGTGATTTAAATAACAACATATCTTCCATAAAATACTGAATTTTTTGATTCTTAAAAGCAGATAACGGTTTTTTGAAAGGAGTTTAAGAAACTACAGATTTTAAAGATGGGGTAGGGTTTTCATGGATGGTGTATACATGATCCAGATATAAAAAAGCCTGCATATCTGCAGGCTTTTATTCAATCTAAGTCAGCTTATTTTTTAGCTTGAGCAGATTTCATTGCTTCTTCAGTTAAGCTTTTAAGCTTGCCTGTAAGTTGTGGACCAAAACAAGCTTGAAGATCTTTATTTTGTTTTTGAACAAAAGCTAGAGTTGCAGGGCTTTTCTTTTGGTTGATGGTACTTTGGATTTCCCATTTTTGAGCATTGGTTAATTTACCGTCAGCTTCAACTGCACAAGTACAATATTTACTTACCTCTGCAGATGATAATTTTTTGCTTTTACCTGTTTCATTTTTACAAACATTAATTAAAGCAGATTTTACATTAGTGCTTTTATAAGCTTCTTGGAGCTTGTTTGTTTCTGCAGCATTTGAAGCAGTTGTCATCAATGCTACAGCTGAAACTAATGTAGAAAGAATAATGTTTGATTTCAAATTTTTCATGTACTGTTACCCTGTTATGACGGTATATAACGTGTTGGATCTGCAATACCCGCGTCAGCAAAACCCTGTTTACGTAAACGGCAGCTATCGCATTTGCCACAAGCACGTCCTTGGTCGTCTGCTTGGTAGCAAGACACCGTTTGACTGTAGTCTACGCCATGTTCTATACCTAAGCGAATGATATTTGCTTTGGATAAATGTAACAAAGGTGTTTCAAATTTAAGAGATTTACCTTCCACGCCGACCTTGGTTGCAAGGCGAGCCATGCGTTCAAAAGCATCAATAAATTCAGGTCGACAGTCAGGATATCCTGAATAATCAACGGCATTAATTCCAATGACAATCGCTTCGGCACCAAAAACTTCCGCTGCAGCGAGCGCATAAGACAGAAATATTGTGTTACGTGCTGGAACATAAGTTACAGGAATACCTTCTTGTTCATGTTCTGGTACATCAATGCTGTGGTCGGTTAACGCAGAGCCGCCAAGGTTACCTAAATCAATATTAATGACACGATGTTCTACACCGGCACGTTGCGTGAGTGCACGAGCCGCATCCAGTTCGGTGGTCGAACGTTGACCATACATAAAACTTAAAGCAATACATTCATAACGTGCTTGCGCCCAAGCCAAACAAGTTGTTGAGTCTAAGCCGCCAGATAACAAAACTATGGCACGAGGGCGCATATTCAAATCTCCAAACAAATATAAGTATTCAATAACAGAAATAAATTAACGACCAGTTTCATCGTTCCAGAGCAATTTATGCAATTGTAACTGGAAACGAACAGGGAGATGGTCTTCTAAAATCCATTGCGCTAAATCACGCGCAAGTTGAGGCAAACGAACCACACCTTTTTCGACTGCAAAAGCCGGAGAGAACCAGACGGTGCTGACTTTTTTATTTAATTCGTATTGTTCAACCTGTTGTTTTGACCATTCATAATCTTCACGGTTACAAATCACAAACTTGATTTGATCATGCAAAGTTAAATGGTCAAGATTACTAAGCAAGTTTCGTGCAACTTCACCAGAAGTTGGGGTTTTTAAATCGAGTACTTTCGAAACACGAGGGTCTACTTTAGACACATCTAAAGCACCACTGGTCTCTAGCGATACTTCACAGCCAAGATCGGCTAAACGTTGCATCAAAGGCAGGGCATTGGGTTGAGCAAGCGGCTCACCACCCGTCACGCAAATATAGGGTGTTTTAAAATCGAGTGTTGTTTTAATAATGTCGTCTAGTGATTGACGTTCACCACCTTCAAAGGAATAGGTGGTATCACAATAAGTACAACGTAAAGGACAACCGGTTAAACGAATAAAAACCGTGGGTAAACCTGCAGCATTGGCTTCACCTTGTAATGAATAGAAAATCTCCGTGATGCGTAAACCCGCAGACGGATCAGAAACAGGAATAGCGGAAGATCGAAGAGTATTCATAACAAAAAATTACCACACCAAAAAACATGAGAGTACAAAAACAAAAATCTCTACGATCATGTCTGACCGTAGAGACGAGGAACAGTTAAAGTTCCGTAACAGACTTAAGACATATTAGTCTTCGCGTAATAAATCGTTCAAGCTGGTTTTAGCACGAGTTTTCGCATCAACTTTTTTCACGATGATTGCCGCATAAAGATTACAAGTACCATCTTTAGATGGAAGGCTACCAGACACAACAACTGAACCAGCAGGTACACGGCCGTAATGGATTTCGCCAGTTGCACGATCAAAGATCTTGGTTGATTGACCAATGAATACGCCCATTGAAATCACAGAACCTTCTTCAACGATCACGCCTTCAACGATTTCAGAACGTGCACCGATAAAGCAGTTGTCTTCAATAATCGTTGGGTTCGCTTGTAATGGTTCAAGAACACCACCAATACCTACACCACCAGACAAGTGTACGTTTTTACCAATTTGCGCACATGAACCCACAGTTGCCCATGTGTCAACCATTGTACCTTCGTCAACATATGCACCAATGTTCACATAAGACGGCATCAATACAACATTTTTCGCCTGGAAAGAACCTTTACGAGCTACAGCAGGGGGTACGACACGTACGCCAGCAGCTTTAAACTGTTCTTCAGTCCAACCCTTGAATTTAGTATCTACTTTGTCATAGAAACGAAGGTCACATGACTCAATAGGCTTGTTGTCATTTAATTTAAAAGATAACAAAACTGCTTTTTTAAGCCATTGGTGAACAATCCATTCACCATCAATTTTTTCAGCTACACGAAGTGAGCCGTTATCTAAGCCAGCAATAGCTTCTTCTACAGCACTGCGAACTTCAGCAGGGCAATCAGCCGCTGTGAAATTTGCACGGTCTTCAAAAGCCTGTTCAATGATTGTTGAAAGCTGAGACATGATCTTCCATTTCCAAAAAAAATTTTCCAAGATTTTACACTATATTGAGACAAAAATAGATGAAAAAGTGGCTTTAGATCGGAATTAATTATTAAAGATCTGGGAATGGCGCTGCTAAACAAAATGTGAGCAATATATTCGAGATTTTTGTCAAGCATCAGTGCGTTAACACAACGCAAACAATACAGTGAATAAGGCAATATCTTATTAAGTTAGATGTATCTATTTAAGTAAATATTATAAAAATTTCTATAAAAATAATTACTATTTATCAACGATAAAGATTATTTGTATCAAAATTTAACAAAAACCACGCAAATTTCGAATAAAACCTGCACTCTTTATATTTTATAGTTTAAACACGAAAAAAACATTAATGATGAAATAACCCCTTTTGAGGAGAGACACGATGAAAACTTTAAGTACGATTTTAGCAGCAGCTGTACTGACTGCTATTGCCGGAACAGCGATGGCTGACGACGCAGTAGTACAAGATGGTTATGCATTTGATCGCAATCAACTTATTCCGACAGGTGTTCGTGCTGAAGTAGGTACAACGGGTTATGGTGGTGCGTTACTTTGGACTGCAAACCCATATGTAGGTTTAGCTCTTGGTTATAATGGGGGTGACATTTCTTGGTCGGATGATTTATCTGTAGACGGCGTAAAATATGACGTTGATATGGATAACAAACTTGCATACTTAAATGCAGAAATTCGTCCTTGGGGTGCTAGTGAAAATCGTTGGGCTCAAGCTTTCTATATGGCTGCGGGTGTAGGTTATCTTGATAACGAATACGAGCTAACCTCTAGAACTGGTTCAGGTACGATTGAAATCGATGACAATCCAACAAGTTTTACCTCAGTAAATGGTAAAGTTTCATATGATAATGACATTGCTCCTTATGTAGGTTTAGGTTTTGCTCCAAAAATCAATAAAAACTGGGGTGTTTTCGGTGAAGTCGGTGCTTACTACGCGGGTAATCCAAAAGCGTCTTTAACTGGTGTAGGTGGTACAGTTGGAGATCAACTTTTATTGGAAGAGCATGAACGTAACATTGAACAAGATGATGAATACGAATGGTTGCCAGTCGGTAAAGTAGGTGTAAGCTACCACTGGTAATTTAAAGTTATCATTCTTTAAAAAACGAGCTTCGGCTCGTTTTTTGTTTTTGAAGATGAACATTAAATTTTACAGATTAAACACTTTAGTTAAAAGCGATAACCTACTTTCATCCCATAAGCGAAAGCATCATTATTGTTAACTGAGGATAAAGATCCAAATAAACTGCCTGAACCATTTTGATCTTGCTGAATTTTTGCTTTATTAAATTTTAAGTATCTTATGCCACTGGCAATAAATAAATGAGAGTGAATATTATAAAAACCACCTACACCAAAACTATAAAAACCATCTGAAGGACTCAAGGTAGAAGCCGGATTACCACTACCCGAATCTAGTCCTATATCCAATGTAGAGGTGAATTTGTCATTAAATACATAGGCCAGGCCTAAAGTTGTACTCCACTGATCTGTTTGATAATCCACTAAAGCGACCGGTGTATCACTATCTGAACTGATCAAGGGTGAAGTAATTTTAAAATTTTGCCAATTGACCCAACGCACTGATCCATAGATTAAATGATTGGTTGTTATACCTGTTTGAAACTCAAGGTTAACAGATTGAGGAGTTTTTATGGTTGTGTTCTGGTCGGATGCTAAATTGAGTAAAGCGATGGCGGGAACTGTGCTGATTTGTTCCTGAAAGCGTTGCTTATGTTGGATCTTAGAGCGGTAAGTCAGTGAGCTTTGAAGGGCATATTCAGGCCGTTGATAGCTGACACCTGTAAGCCAACCACTCGCGGAATCTTTCTTTAGATCCCCGATATAATCGACCAGTAATCCCATTGATTGACCTGAAATTTTCAAATGTGTTTTTAAGCTTTGATAACTTAAGCCTGTATAGATGTTCCAAGATTGATTTGGCTGGTAGCCGACAAGAGCTGTAAGATTATTGCTATCCAATTTAAAACGTACAGCGTTGACTAAATCATCCGGACTCATGACAATGGGATTGAGTGCATAACCGATATCTGTAGCAAAAGGCTGCTCATAAATCAGGCCTGCGGACCAATTGGGATCGAGTTGTAATTTAAAGGCCACGTTGGATAGATAAAAGTGATTAACGAAGTCTTGGGTAGAGGTTTCTGTATAGATCGATGGATTACTGGCTTCAGGCCGGTAAGTATTTCCTGAGATATTGGCATTAACAAATACGGTTGAAAATTCGGCATAATTTTTTGGTTGTAAAAATATAGCAACGCTTTGGTTTGAAGTTTCCAGTGCTGCGGAAAATACGTGCGTAGGCAAAAAAATGCACACACTTATACCAAATGCCGTAGCTTTCATAAATAACCCCAAATTAAATAATGAATTCGCTTATATGTTTTGTATGTGAAACCTGATGACACAGCATGTAATTGAATTTTTCTTATTCAGCAGGTGTACTTTATGCTGTTTTATTTAGAATGGGCAAGCCTAATTTAAGATTATTTATACTTTAATTCTTGAACAGGTAAAATATCTTATATTACTGATAAGTAAAACAATAAGATCAGTTAATTAAAATTAAAAAAAAGGGATATTTTATATCCCTGATTTAAATAATTATGTGATCTTTAATCTTCCGGGTAGGCAACTCTTTTTAATGCCTTGATGTCCGCTTCTGGTGAGCAGAGTGAAATAAACTCATAACCGTAGCCACGTAATAAATGGCCTTTACGTACCGCAATCCAGGTGGTGTTCACGCCAAAAATATCGGTTGGAATCTGTTTTAAACGATAGTCACGTTCTGCGTCATAAGCGACATTATTGACAATGCCGACACCCATATTCAGTTCAACATAGGTTTTGATGACATCGGCATCAAGCGCTGACATCACAATATCAACATCGATTCCTGCTTCTTCAAAGGCTTTGTCAATTTTTGAACGACCGGTGAAACCGCCATGATAAGTAATCAAAGGATATTGCGCCAAGTCTTCTAAAGTAATATCTATTTTGCTTGCCAGTGGATGGTTTTGTGGCGTGATAATACTGTGTTGCCAAGTATAAAAAGGGACACTGGCAAGGTTATCTTCAGTGGTTAAAGATTCGGTCGCTATACCGATATCAGCTTCGCCCTGAAGCAACATCTCCGTAATTTCAACTGGACTGGCCTGTTGTAAAATCAGATGTACTTTTGGAAATTCTTTTTTAAATTGATTCACAATTGGCGGTAACACATAACGTGCTTGCGTATGTGTGGTTGCAATCGTAAGCGTACCTTCATCGACGCGGTTAAAGTCATCTGCAAGACGTTTAATATTGTCTGCATCGACCAGCATGCGTTCAACAATACCCAGCAAAGACTGACCCGGCTCAGTTAAACCCAATAAACGTTTCCCTTTACGGATAAACAGTTGCACACCCAGTTCATCTTCTAGATCTTTAATATGTTTACTCACACCCGATTGGGATGTGTAAAGTGCTGCTGAAGCTTCAGTTAAATTAAAGTTTTGTCTAACGGTTTCTCGAATAATTCTTAATTGTTGAAAATTCATGATTCTGTATACCTTAAAAGGGGATGGGGCTTTTTTTGCCCCATCTATTTGTTCTTAAGCGACGTCATTGGCAAATAAATGCAATGCCGTTGGGCTTAACCAAACAGTTTGATTCGGTTTGAATTGATGTAGTTTCGCTTCTTCAGAGTTAAGCGAAATTTCAATCAAATTACCTTGACGATCCTGAAGTTCAGCAAGCACTTTGCCAGCAATCCAGATTTCACGTAAGAACGTGGCTTGAATGGCATTTTCTTGCGGAGTCGCATGAATGCTGAGTTCGTTTGGACGCGCAAATGCAATGATTTCACCTTGTGGTGCATCTTTCACTTGTGGCAATTGAATGCGGTCTTCGCCAAGATGGATGATACCTTGCTGATTTTGACCTTCGAAACGGTTGGCCTGACCCAGAAAGTCGAACACAAATGGCGTTGCCGGTTTTTCATAAACTTCACGAGGTGAACCAATCTGCTCTACATTGCCTTTGTTCATCACGATAATTTGATCCGCTACTTCTAAGGCTTCTTCCTGATCGTGGGTTACAAAAATAGAAGTGATATGCAATTCATCATGTAAGGTACGTAACCAGCGACGCAGTTCTTTACGTACTTTGGCATCGAGTGCACCAAACGGTTCGTCCAGTAACAGTACGCGAGGCTCAACGGCAAGTGCACGAGCCAAGGCAATACGTTGACGCTGACCGCCTGATAACTGAGCCGGGAAACGATCCGCCAAGAAACCGAGTTGAACCAAATCAAGTAAACGGGTGACACGTTTTTTGATTTCTGCTTCAGAAGGACGCGTCGAGCGCGGACGAACACGCAAACCAAAAGCAATATTGTCAAATACGGTCATGTGACGGAATAAAGCATAGTGCTGGAAAACAAAACCGACTTGGCGTTCGCGAACGTGAACATCGGTTGCATCTTCGCCTTCAAGAATCACCTGACCGCCATCAGCTGATTCCAAGCCGGCAATAATGCGGAGCAGGGTGGTTTTACCGCAGCCTGATGGACCGAGCAATGCCACCAGCTGACCATCTGGAAAATCCAGTGAGATATTTTTAAGTGCATGGAATGCACCAAAGTGTTTTTCAATATTTTTAACTTGAATACTCATGATGTCATTCCTTAAGAAACTTGTGAATCTTCATTACGTTTGTTTTGCTTTTCTTGGCGTATTTCAACCCATGTTTTCAAAATCAGGGTCACAATGGCAAGTAAAGCCAACAGCGAGGACACCGCAAACGCAGCACTAAAGGTATATTCGTTATAGAGAATTTCTACATGTAAAGGTAGAGTATTGGTTTCGCCGCGGATATGTCCAGACACCACCGATACCGCACCGAATTCACCCATGGCACGGGCATTACACAGAATCACACCATAAATTAGACCCCACTTAATATTCGGTAAGGTCACTTTATAGAAGGTTTGCCAACCTGAAGCACCCAGTACAATCGCGGCTTCTTCCTCTTCAGTCCCTTGTGCTTCCATTAAAGGAATCAGTTCACGCGCGACAAAAGGAACAGTAATAAAGATGGTCGCAAGCACAATGGCAGGCACGGCATAGAGCACTTTAATGTCGTGATCCATCAGCCAGCTGCCCATCCAACCTTGAGTACCAAAAATCAGCACCAGCATCATACCGGCGATAACAGGCGATACAGAGAAAGGGATGTCAATAATAGTGGTTAAAAGGGATTTACCACGGAAGTTGAATTTCGCAACAGACCAGGCAGCAGCGACACCAAACACCACGTTTAAGGGCACGGCAATGGCAGCGGTCAATAAAGTCAGTTTTACTGCAGATAAAGTGTCTGGATTGATCAAGGCTTGGAAATAAACCGCAACACCCTGTTTAAAGGCTTCAACAAAGACCAGAATTAAAGGCAGAATCAGGCAGCTTAAGAAAAAGATCAGCGCAATGGTGATCAGAACATTACGCACCCATGTTGGTTCACGGGTTGCATCACGGGATTGCAGTTTTTCTGCTAAAGCATTGCTATTGGTAGTTAAGCTCATCGGGCTGTTCTCCCTGTACGGCGGCTTGCCCATGCTTGTAGCAAGTTAATCAGGAATAAAATCGTAAAAGAAATTAACAACATCACCACCGCAATCGTGGTTGCACCTGCGTAATCATATTCTTCTAAACGAGAAATAATCATCAGTGGCGCGATTTCAGTTTCATAAGGCTGGTTACCGGCAATAAAGATCACTGAGCCGTATTCACCCACGCCACGTGCAAATGCCAATGCAAAGCCCGTTAAAAGAGCAGGGAATAAAATCGGTAAAATAATTTTGGTAATAATCTGAAAACGGTTGGCACCGAGTGCAGATGCAGCTTCTTCCAGTTCCGTTTCTAAATCACTCAGCACGGGTTGTACAGTGCGGACTACAAAAGGCAAGCCAATAAAAATCAGCGCAAGCGTGATCCCGATGGGGGTATAAGCCACTTTAATGCCGATCGGTTCCAGGTACTGACCAATCCAGCCTGTAGGTGCGTATAGAGAAGTCAGTGCAATACCGGCAACTGCGGTTGGCAGGGCAAACGGTAAATCCACCAAAGCATCAATAATCCGTTTACCAGGAAAGCTGTAACGTACTAAACACCATGCCAGTAACAAGCCAAATACCACATTGATTAAGGCTGCAATGAGTGCAGCACTAAAACTTAACTGCAAAGATTTTAGAATACGTTCTGAACTTAAAATTTCCCATAAACCGTCCCAGCCAATGCCCAGCGATTTAATAAACACCGCAGAGAGTGGAATAAGAACAATTAATGATAAATACGCTAGGGTAAAGCCTAGAGACAGACCAAATCCTGGCAGCACTCGGGATCGCTGCGACATGATTACTCCTCAAAAGAGAAAATGCTGACCAATAAAGTCAGCAAAAATAAAAATTTAATTCGGCACAAGCATAGTTTGCAGACTTCAAATTGCAAATTTAAAATAACACTTGCTCTCATCAGAAAAATTGATATGTTGCAGTACATTTTCTGAAATCAAATAATCATAAATTTCAGGAAATGGACCAAAACCGGAAGCAACATTAATATGTCCGACTTGACCCAGGTTAATCGGGTTGAGCTTCCATGCCTGGGCTAAGCATTGGGCATCTTCAAAATTTAACCAAGGGTCGTTTTCACTAATCAGTAAAGTCGTCGGAACGGCAATTTTAAGCTGGTGAAAATAACCTTGATAATCTTGCTGGCTATCACGTGCGAAACCCGCTTCACCAAAACGTGCAGGATTCGCTGGTGCAACCAGAATCAAATTTTTAATTTTTTGATTTAATTCCGGATGCTGAGCCAGTGCTGCAACAGTGGTGAGGCAACCAAAGCTATGCGCAACAATCTGGATCTTTCCCTGAATGGGCGCCACGGTATTTACAAATTCGCTGATCCAGGTTTCAAGTACCGGATCATTCCAATCCTTTTGTTGCACACGAGAGCATGACATGAGTTGTCGTTGTAACCAGGATTGCCAGTGAGTATGTTCACTGCCACCTACGCCTGGAACAATTACCGTATGAATCATGTCGATGCTCCTATCTATCGAACGATATTATTTCGCGCTATTGGCTTTTACAATTTGGTCAAAGATGCCACCATTTTCAAAGTGGGCCTTTTGAACTTTATCCCAACCGCCAAATTCCTGGTCAATGGTGACAAGTTTAAGTGGCTTGAAGACATTGCTGTATTTGGCTAACACTTTTGCATTACGTGGACGGTAGAAGTTACGTGCTGAAATTTCTTGACCCAATGGCGAGTACAAGAAGTTCAAGTAACCTTGCGCCAGGTATTTGTTGCCTTTTTTCTCAGCAGTTTTTTCTACGATCGCAACAGGTGGCTCAGCCAGAATGGACAGGCTAGGGGTTACGATTTCAAATTTTCCGGGTTGTTCGCGAAGCGCTAAATGTGCTTCATTTTCCCATGCTAGCAGTACGTCACCAATGCCGCGTTCAGCAAATGTGGTGGTTGCACCACGTGCGCCTGAATCGAGGACTTTGGTATTTTTATAAATTTTACGAACGAATTCTTGTGCAGTTTTGTCATTACCACCTGCCTGATGTTTCGCCCAAGCCCAAGCTGCTAAATAGTTCCAGCGTGCACCACCAGATGTTTTAGGGTTTGGAGTAATGATGCCGACACCCGGTTTAACCAAGTCGCCCCAGTCTTTTAGACCTTTCGGGTTGCCTTTACGCACCAAGAATACGATGGTAGAGGTATAGGGAGTTGAATTTTGCGGAAGTTTCTTTTGCCAGTCTTTCGGTAGAAGTTTGGTTTTTTCTTCAATCACGTCAATGTCAGCAGCAAGAGCAAGCGTCACGACATCAGCATCTAAACCATCAATCACTCCACGTGCTTGTTTACCCGAACCGCCGTGAGATTGCTTGAAATTGATCTTTTGACCGGTGCGGCTTTCCCAGTATTTGCCAAACTGTTTATTAACATCTTCATAAAGTTCACGGGTTGGATCATAAGAGACATTTAGAAAATCTTTTGCCAGAGCGCCCAAAGATGTTGCAGAGATCACTGCGGCCAAAACCCCTAACTTTAATTTTGCTGAAATGCTCATGCCAACCTCAATATTTTTAACTGTTTTGTAACATGAATGCAGAATAGCGCCATTCTTTATGCATAAAAAATAATAAATAATGAATTTTATATGAATAAAAAAGATAAGATAAGCCTATTCTGCATTCAAAGCACTGACCTTATCAATAAAGCCAGTGCTGCTCTTGATTTTCCAAGATTATTTCGTGCTATTCGCCTTCACGATCTGGTCAAAAATGCCGCCATTATCGAAGTGAGCTTTTTGAACTTTAGTCCAGCCACCAAACTCCTTGTCAATCGTCACCAGCTTCAAAGGTTTGAATACCGATTTGTATTTTGCCAGTACAGCTGCATTGCGCGGACGATAGAAATTGTTGGCAGCAACGGTTTGACCTGCAGGTGAATAGAGGTAGTTTAAGTAAGCTTTAGCAACGGTGAGATTGCCATCTTTCTGTGCATTCTTTTCAACAATGGCCACTGGCGGTTCTGCCAAAATAGATAATGATGGGGTGATAATTTCAAACTTGCCCGGCTGTTCACGAATTGCTAAGTGTGCTTCGTTCTCCCATGCAAGCAGTACGTCACCAATGCCGCGTTCAGCAAAGGTGGTGGTTGCACCGCGTGCTCCAGAGTCCAGTACTTTGGTGTTTTTATAGATTTTACGTACAAATTCTTGTGCTTTGGCATCGTTGCCGCCTGCCTGATGTTTCGCCCAAGCCCAAGCTGCCAAATAGTTCCAGCGTGCACCACCAGAGGTTTTAGGGTTTGGTGTAATGATGCCGACATCAGTTTTAACCAAATCACCCCAGTCTTTAATACCTTTCGGGTTGCCTTTATGGACTAAAAATACGATGGTAGATGTATACGGTGTAGAGTTATTAGGGAACTTTTTCTGCCAGTCTTTTGGCAGCAAATTTGAGTTTTCTGCAATGGCATCAATATCTGCAGCAAGTGCTAAAGTCACGACATCTGCATCAAGGCCATCGATGACTGAACGTGCCTGTTTACCCGAACCGCCGTGTGACTGTTTGAAGGTAATATCTTGACCCGTAGACTTCTTCCAATATGCACCAAACTCTTTATTATAGTTTTCATACAATTCACGTGTCGGATCGTATGAAACATTTAAGAAGTCTTTTGCCAGAGCGCCAAAAGATGTTGCCGAAATAAGTGCTGCTAAAACCCCGATTTTTAATGAGCGCATTTTTACTATCCTTTACATTTAAATTATTTATGTTTTGTACAAGGCGGAGAATAGCGTTATCTGTTAGGGTGAAAAAATAAGAAGAAACGAATTTGATATGAATAAAACTGCTATCAATTCAGCGTGGCTATTTTTAAACTAGCTCATCATTTACAGGACATTTGCATATGCCATGTTTTAAAAATGCACAGGAAATAAATGAAATTTCATTATTGGATCGTGCTTTCCATTATGGCGATGGCTGTTTTAGCACGGCGCGTGTGCGGCATGGCAAAATTGAGCTAGAACATTTGCATATGGCACGACTGCATTTGAGTTGTGAACGGCTGCTGTTAAAAGCTGATTTGAGTTTGATTCAAAAAAGCTTAGCTTTACTGCAACAGCAATTTCTAGAAGTGAATGGTACGCTTAAAATCATCATTAGCCGTGGTGAAGGGCAACGTGGATATAGCTTGCCCGATCATCCGTCTGATGTATGGGTATTTTTTTATCCAAAAGTGGTTGATGATTTTCAAGTTGAAAAAATAAAATCGGGTGTGCTGCAACAGGCACTGGGACTAACCATGCCCAGTCTGGTTGGTTTAAAAAGCCTGAATCGTTTGGAACAGGTATTATTAAAAAATGAGGCCGATGGGCGTGGATGGGCTGAAGCGCTGGTGACCGATGTGCAAGGCACTGTTGTTGAAGGAGTAAGCAGTAATTGTTTCATTCGTTTAAACAATACATGGATTACGCCAGAACTTCGTTATAATGGCGTCCATGGCGTGATGCGTGCAGAAATTTTGCTGCGTATGCAACAACATGGCATTCACTGTGAACAGCGCTTTATTGATATGGAAGAAATTTCAAAATTTGAAAGTCTGTTTTTCTGTAATGCCTTAAGTCCAATGAAAGTTGTGACTGAACTTAATCAGCAAGCTTTGAATGTTCAAGCGTGTATTGAACTGTTTAATAACCTTCAATTGAATCAGATTCGTTAATATGTTCACCACCAAGAAAAACTCAAAAAAGAAAGCCACAACAGTATTTCCATTGAAAGGTTTCATCGTTCTATTCATGGGTTTCGTGGTGATGGCTTCAGTCATCTTATGGTCAAGTTTGTTTAAGGCTTATCCTGTCGAAGGCAAAAAGCAGATGCTGGCGATTGGAACAGGGGATACCTATTCAGCTTTTATTAGCCGTTTAGCCAAAGAAGAGAAAGTCAGTTTCCCGATTATATTGAAGCTTTATCAAAAAATTATCATTCATGACACCATGAAAGCCGGTGTCTATGAAGTGCGTCAGGGCATGACGATTCGTCAAGTGATGGATATGGTCGCAAATTCTGAAAATGCACAAATGAACCGTATTCTGGTGATTGAAGGCACCACTTTTAAGCAGTTAATTGAAATTTTAAAGAAAGATGATTTAGTCACCAAGGAAGTGTTGAATCTTCCGCATGATCAAATGCTGCAAGCGTTGAATATTCCGTTTAATCATCCTGAAGGTCTGTTTGCACCGGATACCTATTTCTTTGCCAAAGGCGAAACAGATAAAAAGATTTTGACGGATTTGTATAACCGACAAATGAAATCTTTAGATGCCGCATGGGCAAATCGCGCCTCTGACCTGCCTTATAAAGATAAATATGAAGCCCTGATTATGGCTTCGATTGTTGAAAAAGAAACCAGTCTCGATCGTGAACTTGAACAGGTTTCGGGTGTGTTTGTGCGCCGTTTAAAAATGGGCATGCGCCTGCAAACTGACCCAACCGTGATTTATGGTATGGGCGTAAATTATCAAGGTAATATTACCCGCAATGATTTGCGTACACCGACTGCTTATAACACTTATACCAACAATGGCTTACCGCCAACGCCTATTGCATTACCCAGCCAAAAAGCCATTGAAGCTGCAATGCATCCGGATGCATCAAACAATATTTATTTTGTCGCAACCGGTAATGGCGGACATAAATTTAGCGCAAGTTTAGATGAGCATAATCGTGCAGTGCAGGATTACTTGTCAGTTTTAAAATCGAAGAAGGAGTGAGGGATGTTTATTAGTTTTGAAGGCACTGAAGGTGTCGGGAAAACCACACTCATTCGTAAAATTTATGACTATTTAGAACTGCAAGGCCAGCAAGTGGTGCTTACGCGCGAGCCGGGCGGTACACCCATGGCGGAACAAATCCGTTCGCTGCTTTTATCGGTGAATCATGAAGAAAGTATGGCCCATGATACTGAACTGCTTTTAATGTATGCAGCACGTGCGCAACATTTGCAGCAAGTGATTGTGCCTGCATTGACTGCGGGTAAGACTGTACTTTGTGACCGATTTACCGATGCAAGTTTTGCCTATCAGTGTGCAGGGCGTGGCTTAAGTAAAGAGAAATTGCAGTTATTGAATTCTAATTTTGTTTCGCATATGCCGAATATCACTTTTTGGCTCGATGCACCAACGGAACTGGGCATGTCACGCGCACGTGAACGTGGAGCACTGGATCGTTTTGAACAGGAGAAAGCCACTTTCTTTGAGAAAGTGCGTTCAGGCTATCATGAGCTTTGGGAACAACAGGGCGAACGGATTAAACGTCTGGATGCCACTCAAAGTCCTAAACAGGTGTTTCAGCAAGCCATAGCTTATCTGAACTAATTTCCTGAATTAAAAAAGGTCAAAAAAGTCAGTGCTTAAGCTTGATTGTTCTTCTATATTTGAAATCTTCAGGGAAGAAGGTTGAGGGTAAATGAAAAGTACCAAGGCAGAAATCATTGCTTTTTTACAGGCTGAATTTCCACAAAGTCTGGAAAAATGTGACATAGAAACGGTGACTAAAAAAGGCGCATCCATTATTTATCATATAGATGCAGCTGATTTAAGACCCGGCGGAACGGTATCAGGACCGACCATGATGACTGCTGCCGATTATGCACTCTACATTGCAATTCTGGGCGAGATTGGTATTGTTGCTTTGGCAGTGACCACCAATCTATCCACTAATTTTTTAAGAAAGCCATCTGCAGAACAGGATATTCGTGCAGTTTGCCGATTGATGAAAGTGGGCAAGGCACTGATTGTCGGTGATGTCTGGTTATATTCCCTTGATTCGGATGAACCGATCGCCCATGTGGTGGGGACTTATTCTATTCCACCTCAGCGATGATTCCAGGGTGTTGCCGAGTTAAAAAGCCGAACATTTCTGTTCGGCTTTTTATGGGTTTTGCCTAGGCTTAAATCTGGCTTTCTGTATTCACTAAAGGTGTTTCCACTTTAAAGCTGGGTGGAATCAGTACAGTTTTACGTAATTCATCCGCCAATTCAGGATAGTCCAAGGTGAAGTGCAGACCGCGTGATTCTTTACGCTCCATGGCACAGCGCACAATCATCTCGGACACCAGCACTAAATTACGCAGTTCAATCAGGTTCTTACTAACCTGATAATCGTGATAATACTCGTTAATTTCCTGTTTCAGCATTTCAATCCGGTGGAGCGCACGTTCCAGACGTTTTGTGGTTCGTACAATGCCGACATAGTTCCACATGGTCTGGCGCAGCTCATCCCAGTTTTGCAAAATCACCACATCTTCATCCGGATTCATCACCTGAGAATCATCCCAGGCCGGTACATCTGGAGAGATATAATCTGTGTTGAACTGGCTTTCGATATGTTTTGCAGCACTCATTCCGTAGACGAAACATTCTAAAAGTGAGTTACTGGCCATTCGGTTGGCACCATGCAAACCGGTATAAGAGGTTTCACCAATGGCATAGAGTCCTTCAATGTCGGCCTGGCTATTCTCATCGACCACTACACCGCCACAGGTATAGTGTGCAGCAGGAACCACCGGAATCATTTCCGTGGTGATGTCGATGCCCAGTTCTAACAAACGCGCATACAGGGTCGGGAAGTGTTCTTTCACAAACTCGGCCGGTTTATGGGTGATGTCGAGCCAGACATGACGAATCCCTAAACGCTTGATTTCATAGTCGATGGCACGCGCCACAATATCACGGGGTGCGAGTTCAGCACGTTCGTCAAAACGCAGCATGAAACGCTCACCATCGGGCAAACGTAAATAAGCACCTTCACCACGCATGGCTTCAGTAATTAAAAATGAACGGGCCTGAGGATGGTAAAGACAGGTCGGATGGAACTGGTTAAATTCCATATTGGCTACGCGGCAACCGGCACGATAGGCCATGGCAATGCCATCACCAGTGGCAATGTCCGGGTTAGAGGTATACAGGTAGGCTTTCATTGCTCCGCCACATGCCAGAGCGGTAGAGGGTGCTAAAAAGGTATGTACTTTTTCAGTTTTTTCATCCAGCGCATATAAACCTAAAACGCGATTGCCTTGATCCTTCCGCCCTAATTTGTGCGAAGTAATCAGATCAATCGCAATGTAATTTTCAAAAATAGTGATGTTCTGTTTTTCTTGGGCACGTTCAACCAAAGTTGTTGAAATCGCGCGACCGGTCGCGTCAGCCGCATGAATAATACGGCGCTGTGAATGCCCGCCTTCACGGGTTAAATGGAGTTGTTCTTGTTCATCTAAGGTGAATTGCACACCATGCTTTAAAAGGAAATCAACTGAAGGTTTGCCACCTTCCACCGTCTGTTTTACCGCCTCAATCTCACATAGCTGTGCGCCTGCAATCATGGTGTCATCAATGTGCTGTTCAATTGAATCGGTTTCATCCAGAACAGCTGCGACACCGCCTTGCGCATAAAAAGTACTGGCATCGGTTAAAGTCGATTTTGCCAAAACTGCAATATTGAAATGATCGGGTAGCGATAAAGCCAGACTTAAACCTGCACCGCCACTTCCCACAATGATCACATCAAAATGATGCGTTGTGTTTAAATTAGACATGTCCATCAGCTAATTCGAAAAAAAGTTCGCTAATGACAACGCTTTTTTGATCAAAAAACAAGGGCTAATATGCTAATCTATGATGAGAAAAAGTAATAAACCAGCAAACTTTTAAGAAAACTTTAAGCTGTTGTTTATACAAATATAATCAAACAATATTATTACCCAAGATAGACAAGGTTTGTGCTAGAAACTGTCTATACATATTTATAACGAAATGGAGCGAATGCTTTATATGAAAAATCGCTATGTACAAAAAGGAATTTATGCTGCGGTATTTACCATGGCGGCAGTACAAACCCAGGCAGCTACTCCGGTGGATTTTTCCAATCTGGTAGAACAGGTGAGTCCTGCGGTTGTTAGTGTCAATGTCGTTAAAAAAATGACAGAGCAAGAATTACTGCAGCAGCAAGTTCCTGAAATACTAAAACGTTTCTTTGGTAATCGGGTGATTATTCCTCAGCAACAGGCACCACAAGAAAAAACCGGTTATGGCAGCGCATTCTTTATCAGTAAAGACGGGTATTTGCTGACCAATCACCATGTGGTGGAAGATGCTTCTAAAGTCACGATCATGCTGAACGATCGCCGTGAAATTGATGCGACTGTGGTTGGCAGTGATGAGCGTACCGATGTTGCACTTTTAAAAGTTAATGGCTCGAATTTTCCTGAATTACGTACCGGCAATGTTGATCGACTCAGAGTGGGAGAGCCGGTACTGGCGATTGGTTCACCCTTCGGCTTTGATTATTCTGCATCAGCCGGCATTGTCAGCGCAAAAATGCGTAACATGATGGGTGAAACTTCAGTTCCGTTTATTCAAACCGATGTGGCCTTGAATCCAGGGAATTCGGGTGGTCCACTGTTTAACCAGAACGGTGAAGTGGTTGGAGTGAACTCGCGAATCTTCAGTGGAACTGGCGGATATATGGGCTTGTCATTCTCTATTCCGATTGATGTGGCCATGGATGTTGCTGAGCAGTTGAAAAAGAATGGCAAGGTGACGCGTTCATACTTAGGAATAATGCTACAAGATATTGATCGTACCCTTGCAGAATCTTATCACCTGTCCAAACCTGAAGGCGCACTGGTGACACAGGTGGCACCAAATTCACCCGCAGCCAAAGCCGGCTTTAAATCGGGCGATGTGATCTTGAAATATAATGGCTCAGCCATTTCAAGAACTTCAGACTTGCTTAATTATTTAAACCGCACTACACCGAATCAAAACATTCAATTGCAAGTTTTACGCGATGATAAAATCCGTAATATCTCGGCGACCGTGACGACTGCTCCTGATGACACCCCAGCAAAAGTGGAACAAACTGCTGAGCAAAAAGGTCCGGTTATCGGTGTTAGTATTCGTAATCTCACTGCCGCAGAACAAACCCAGCTGAATATTAAAGGCGGTATTTTGGTCGAGGAAGTGAAGCGAGGGGGGATTGCCGCGCAATCGCGTATGGCTGCAGGCGATATCATTACTCAAATCAACAATAAAACCATTCTGAATAGTAATGATTTTATTAAATCTGTGTCTGAGTTGAAAAAAGGTTCAATTGCACGGGTTTCGGTTATTCGTCAAGATCAACGCGCAATTTTGGGCATGCGGATTGAATAGCCCCCCTAAATGAACAGCAAAACCACTCTGAAAATGAGTGGTTTTTTTATATTTTGCAATTTTACTCGATCCTAAAATTACGTAGACTGTATTTCCTTGAACGAAATTTTTGCAATGAGTATAGGTTTAAAGAAGATATGAGCACAGTTTTTGATTTAGAAATGACCGTTCAAGCCGAGCATATTGACAGTTTGGGACATGTCAATAATGTGGTGTATATGCAGTGGATACAGGAAGTGGCGACTGCACATATTGAAGCCTTGGGTTTGGGAATTAAAGAATATCTTGAACTGAAGCATGCGATGGTGGCAATTGAACATCATGTGCAATATCGAAAAGCGGCGTTTGAAGGCGAGAAAATTATCTTGCGCACCTGGTTAAATGATCTCAATGCACTCTATTCTTTCCGCCAATATGTTTTCTATCGTCCTCAGGACCAAAGCATTTTATTTACAGGAAGTACCAAATGGGCCTGTATCGAAATCGCAACCGGTCGACCAAAACGTATGTCCCCGACATTTACCCAGGCTTATCAACCGATCGCAGCAGATATTAATCCACTGGATTTTACTCATATTCATTTAAAAGATGAAGATTGATAACTGCATTCATGCCGACAAAAGCTGATTAATTGCTGTCATTACATTTATAAATCAATGCTTGGATGAGGCGGATGTATTGCAAAGTTTTGCAGAAGAAACGGACTATTTTTAAAAGCTGACTGTATTTTTAACTATCTACTGCTTATACTGTGCAACATCTTCGGAATATCCTTTTTTGCACGTCATAAATACTTTGTTCATTCAAGTATGTGATTGTGTGTTTTGATTTAGAGTAGTTTATGGCAGTTGCTAAAAAGTTAGTTAATATCAATAATATACGAAATTTTTCGATTATTGCGCATATCGATCATGGTAAATCGACGCTTGCAGATCGGTTTATTCAAACCTGTGGTGGTCTACAAGCGCGTGAAATGCAAGCGCAAGTCCTTGACTCTATGGACATTGAGCGCGAACGCGGAATTACCATTAAAGCTGCGTCCGTTACCTTGTATTACACCCATCCAAATGGTCAAGAGTATCAACTTAACTTTATTGATACTCCAGGACACGTTGACTTTTCCTATGAAGTTTCACGCTCACTAGCAGCCTGTGAAGGTGCCTTACTGGTTGTGGATGCGGCACAAGGTGTAGAAGCGCAATCGGTAGCGAACTGCTATACCGCGATTGAACAAGGTCTTGAAGTTCTTCCTGTTTTAAACAAGATTGATTTACCGCAAGCTGAACCTGAGCGTGTGATTCAAGAAATTGAAGATATCATCGGAATTGAGGCAACTGAAGCACCGACATGTTCTGCAAAAACAGGTTTAGGTGTTGAGGGCGTTTTAGAAACATTAGTCAATGTGATTCCACCGCCAGTGGGTGATCGGGACGCTGCTTTACAAGCCTTGATTGTCGATTCCTGGTTCGATAACTATTTAGGCGTTGTCTCGCTGGTTCGTATCAAACATGGTCGTATCCGTAAAGGCGATAAAATGCTGGTCAAATCGACCGGTCAAACTCATATCGTGACCTCAGTGGGTATTTTTAACCCTAAACACACTGAAACCGGCGAGTTAGAAGCAGGTGAAGTGGGCTTTGTTATTGCAGGGATTAAAGATATTTTTGGTGCGCCAGTGGGCGATACCATTACGTTATCTACGACCCCAGACGTTGCTGTTTTACCTGGTTTTAAAAAGGTTAAGCCGCAGGTTTATGCAGGTCTGTTCCCCATTGATGCCAGTGATTTTGAACCGTTCCGTGAGGCGCTGCATAAATTACAGATTAATGACTCTGCATTATTTTTTGAACCGGAAAGTTCTGATGCTTTAGGTTTTGGTTTCCGTTGTGGCTTCTTGGGCATGCTGCACATGGAGATTGTACAAGAGCGTTTAGAGCGTGAGTATGACTTAGACCTGATCAGCTCTGCACCAACGGTCATTTATGAATCGTTAATGAAAAATGGCCAAACCATTTACATCGACAGTCCATCTAAAATGCCTGATGGTTCAACCGTTGAAGATTTACGCGAGCCAATTGCAGAATGTCATATTCTGGTTCCTCAAGAATACTTGGGTAACGTCATGACTTTATGTGTTGAGCGCCGTGGTGTTCAAAAAGAAATGAAATTCTTGGGTAAACAAGTATCTTTGACCTTTGAAATTCCAATGGCTGAAGTAGTGATGGACTTCTTTGACCGTTTGAAATCATGCTCACGCGGTTTTGCATCCCTCGATTATAACTTTGTACGTTTTGAAAGTTCTGCACTTGTAAAAGTGGATGTGTTGATTAATGGTGACAAAGTGGATGCCTTGGCGATGATTGTTCATCGTAATGATGCACGTCACCGTGGTATTGCACTGGTCGAGAAAATGAAAGAGCTGATTCCTCGTCAAATGTTTGATGTTGCGATTCAGGCTGCGATTGGTGCACAAATTATTGCGCGCTCAACAGTAAAAGCGATGCGTAAAAACGTATTGGCTAAATGTTATGGCGGTGACGTTTCACGTAAGAAGAAACTGTTGTCTAAGCAAAAAGAAGGTAAGAAACGCATGAAGCAAGTGGGTAGTGTTGAGATCCCGCAAGAAGCGTTCCTGGCTGTATTGAAAGTAGAAAGATAATAAGATTGAGGATATAAGCCCATGGATTTTGATTTTAATTTAATCCTTGTACCAGCGACACTAATTTTCTTTTTGGTGTGGTTGTTGGATAAGTTTGTCTTTAAACAAAGACAAACTCTAGGCAAGGATAATGAAAATTTCATTATCACATGGGCGTATGACTTCTGGCCGGTGTTGGCCGTTGTCCTGATCCTGCGTTCATTTTTATATGAGCCTTTTAATATTCCATCAGACTCAATGGTTCCAACTTTAGAAACTGGCGATTTTATTCTGGTCAATAAATTTAACTATGGAATACGCTTACCTATCGTAAATACCAAAGTGATTGACGTGGGCGAACCAGAACGCGGTGATGTGATTGTATTCCGCTATCCACCGCAACCGACGATTAGCTATATTAAACGTGTAGTCGGTTTACCTGGTGATCATATTGTTTATGATCACGGACAGCTTTCAATTAACGGGAATAAGGTTGCTAAAGTTCCAGTTAAATTTAGCCGTGAAAAAGATATTTTAGATACACCCGCGTCGATTTATCATCAAGAAACATTGGGCAAACATAGCTTTAAAATGCGCGAGCTTGAAGATGTAAATGTGGCACGCCAAGCACCATTTATTAATTATGTTGAAAATGGTAAATACTCGGCTGAAAATGGTTTATATTGGGAAGTCAAAGTTCCACAAGGTCATTACTTCGTGATGGGGGATAATCGTGATCAAAGTGCTGACAGTCGTTTTTGGGGCTTTGTACCAGAAGAAAACTTAACGGGTCGTGCGTTCTATATCTGGATGCATAAAGAGCCTGGTTTTAAATTGCCGTCATTTAATCGTAACGGTAAAATTGATTAAGCATGATTGGAAAAATAACAAATGCGTAAAAATCAACAAGGTGCATCATATATTGGGATTTTGATTGCAATTATTGGTTTTGCTTTTTTAGCAAAAATTGCCATTGCAGTGTGGGGACCCTACTGGGATGATCGAGTGGTAGATAGTCAGATTACTGAGTTAATGCAAAACAGTCCGGCAAATACAGCTCCTTCAAAGTTTACAAGTCAGATGAGTCAGCGTTTAGACATGAACAATATTCGCGATCTTAAATTCGATGAAATTGCGCAAGTTACAAATGTTGAGGGTCTGGAAGTGAAAAAAGATTATGAGATAAGAAAGCCGTTCTTACTCAATATAGATTTAGTGTTAAAGTTCGAGAAAAGTTTTGATCAAAGGTCAGTCCAAACTAAGTGATATGCACTTAGTCAGCCGTATCGGTTATCAGTTCAAACAGCCTGAATTATTGCAGCTTGCACTGACACACCGATCGGTGAGTCATAAATCTAACTACGAGCGTCTAGAGTTTCTAGGCGATTCATTGTTAGGGATGATCATTGCCCATTATTTGTATCAAGCCTACCCTCATGAAAATGAAGGGCGTTTAACGCGTATGCGTGCCACATTGGTTCGTCAAGAAGCATTAGGCAAAATTGCAAACGATTTGAAACTTGGTCCGTGTTTAATCTTAAGCACAGGTGAGTTGAAATCGGGTGGACATCATCGAGAATCTATTCTTGCTGATACTGTAGAAGCGATTATTGGTGCAATTTATATCGACTGCAATGATTTAAAAACCTTGCAAGAGATCGTGCTGAAATGGTACGTGCCATATTTAGACCATATTGAGCCTACAGACCAACTCAAAGATCCAAAATCACGCTTACAGGAATATCTACAAGCGCGTAAAAAGCCTCTCCCTATTTACGATGTAGTGGATATTCAAGGTGATGCCCCGAATCAGCATTTCAAAGTGGAATGCATTATCGAGGGCTTGCCTGTATTGTACGGTGAAGGATCCAGTCGTCGCTTTGCTGAGCAAGCAGTAGCGGCAGATATCTTAAAACAATTGGAGCAGTAATCTGCATGACCACACATTCTGATCACATCGATGCTGATCACGAGCCGCAAAGCAACGGCAATGACCTGATTAATGATTTTTTCAGTTCACAAGGCACAACTATCCCTAAAGATTTCAAAAGTGGATTTGTTGCTATTGTTGGGCGTCCAAACGTGGGTAAATCTACGTTAATGAACCATATTTTAGGTCAAAAACTTTCGATTACTTCACGTAAGCCGCAAACCACTCGTCATAAAATTGTTGGTATTGATACGCGTGAAAAATCTCAGGCAGTCTTTGTCGATACGCCGGGGATGCACAAAAAAGAAGTCCGTGCCATCAATAAAATGATGAACCGTGCAGCGAGTTCGGCACTGCGTGATGTCAATCTGGTGTTATTTGTTGTTGATGCCCAAAAGTGGACTCAAAATGATGAGCTGGTTTTGGAAAAACTGAAAAATGCTGAAATGCCGGTAATTTTAGTAATCAATAAAATTGACACTTTTGAAAATAAAAACAGTGCCTTGCCATTGATTCAAGAACGCGCGAAGTTGATGAATTTCGCAGAAATTGTTCCAGTTTCAGCATTGCGTGCTTCAAATCTTGATCATTTGCGTGACACGATTGAAACGTATTTGCCGTTTCAGCCGCCTTTGTATGCATTGGATCAAATTACCGACCGTTCAGAGCGCTTCCTTGCCTCTGAAGTGATTCGTGAAAAGATCATGCGTCAGTTAGGTGAGGAACTGCCGTATGATTTAACGGTGCAGATTGAGTCGTTTAAGACTGAAGAAGCAACGATTAACGAAAAAACAGGTCGTCCAAAACCTGCCTGTACCTATATCGATGCGACGATTTTTGTTGATCGCCAAGGCCAAAAAGCCATTGTGATTGGTGAGAAGGGCGCGAAGCTGAAAAAAATCGGTATGGATGCGCGCGCGGATATGGAAAAAATGTTCGAACAAAAGATCATGCTGACACTTTGGGTTAAAGTGAAAGGTGGCTGGTCTGATGACGAACGTGCATTGAAAAGTTTAGGTTATAGCGATATCTAAACGGTTTAGATAAGTAACGCTTTTATAGGGAATAGTGATGATCAAAGTATTGGCAGTGGTAGTATGTGTTTTATTTCTGCAAGGCTGTGTTCATAAACTTGTCACTGTCCCTGTAAAAGTGGCTTATAAAACCACGAAGGGCGTAGTTAAAGGAACTGCTGCTGTCGTGGGGGCGGTCATTCCTGATGGGGATGATGAAGAAGATTCTAAAAAGAAAAAAGACTAGATTTAATTATTCATGCGAAATGAAGAGTTGCATGGCTATTTAATCCATCACCGTAAATACCGTGAGCGCAGTCATATCGTGCATTTGTTTACGCAGGAGCATGGTCGCGTTGATGGAATATTAAGACAAACTCCACCTCCGCAATATCAACCGATTTGCTTGCAGGCTTCAGGAAAATCCGATCTTAAAAATTTCACCAAACTTGAAATTGTCAATCAGCCGGTTTTTTTCTTTGGTGATGCCTTCTTTTCTGGCTTTTATTTGAATGAACTTATTCTTCGTTTATGTCCAGTTGAAGTCGAAATGCCACAGACCTTTGTGCAATATCATCTGACCTTGCAACAACTGCAGCAATTGGCACAGCACGAAAATCCTCATGTTTTTCTCAGACAAATTTTGCGTCAGTTCGAACATGCACTGCTAGAAGAGCTCGGCTATGCACTCGATTTTAGTATTGATGCCCAGCAGAATGATATTCAAGAAACCCAACACTATATATTTCAGCTCAATGAGGGTTTTATCCCAACCGCACAACAGTCACGCTCAACTTTAGCAGGACAGCAAATTCTGTCGATGCGTGATTATGAAAAGGGTAGGGATTTTAATCCGGAGCAGTTACAATTGTTGGCGCAACTGTATCGGCAGATGATCACCTCTCTTTTGGGAGAACGACCGCTGAAAAGCCGTCAATTGTGGGTTCAAAATACTCAATCTAAATCTTAATTTTTAATCATGGTTAGGAAATTGTTATGGCTGCTTTGCTTGGTGTAAATATTGACCATGTGGCGACATTGCGACAGGCGCGCGGAACCACTTATCCAGATCCAGTCAATGCTGCATTGATTTGTGAACAAGCCGGTGCAGAAGGAATTACCCTGCATTTACGTGAAGACCGTCGTCATATTCAAGATGATGATGTGCGTCGTATGCGTCCGTTATTGAAAACGCATATGAATCTGGAAATGGCAGTGACTCCTGAAATGGTTGAATTCGCCAAAGAAATCCAGCCGCAGCATGTTTGCTTTGTTCCAGAAAAACGTCAGGAAGTCACCACTGAAGGTGGTCTCGATGTTGTAGGTCATTTTGAAGAGGTTAAAGCAGCCACCCAAGCCTTGACTGCAATTGGCTGTGAAGTGTCTTTGTTTATTGATGCCGATATCGCACAAATTGATGCCGCGATTGCCTGTGGTGCACCGACCATTGAAATCCATACCGGTGCTTATGCAGATGCGAAAACAGCAGAAGCACAACAGCACGAACTTGAGCGTATTGTTCAAGGTGCAGAATATGCAGCCTCTAAAGGCTTGCTGGTGAATGCAGGACATGGCTTAAACCTTGAAAATGTCACGCCAATTGCGCAAATTCCACAAATTCATGAACTCAATATTGGTCATTCCATTATTGCCGATGCTGTATTTATCGGTTTGGCTCAAGCCGTTCAACAAATGAAAGCTGTCATTAAATCAGCAAGATAAGTTTTTAGAATTATGTCGTCAATAAATTATGATGATCTCATGAAGCCAGTTCTTGGCTTCTTGGGATGTGAAACGCCGAAAGCATGGTTAGATGAGGCAATGAATAACTTAGAGTTGCTCATGCAGGATCATGCCAATTGTGAAAAGAAAGCAGCAGGTACGGCCATGAACCTGATGTTTCGCTATACCTTCTTTACCGATTTACAGGTCAAACTGGCACAGTTAGTGCGTGAAGAAATGTTGCACTATGAACAAGTGCTTGAACTGATGACCAAACGTGGGCAGGAATGGCAATCGATTAGTGCGGGCCGTTATGCTGGTGGATTGCGTAAAGAAGTACGTACTTATGAGCCTGAAGCTTTAATCGACATTATGGTGATTGGGGCTTTTGTAGAAGCGCGTTCATGTGAGCGTTTCTATGCGCTCGCACCGCTGGTAGATGAAGACTTGGGCAAATACTATCGCTATCTTCTTAAGTCTGAATCGCGTCACTTTGAGGATTATTTGGCATTGGCACTGGATGTTGCTCAAACCTCAAAGTTAAAAAACCCTAAAGAAGATATTCAGCAGCGTATTGCGCACTTTCGTGAAGTGGAAAAAAACCTGATTTTAACTCCAGATAATTTATTCCGCTTTCATAGTGGTGTGCCGAGTAAAGCGGCTTAATCTATAGTTTTTATTTATAGTTCTTTAAAAATCCTCTATTTGAATAGGGGATTTTTTATATCTGGTCATTTTAGAATCTTGAAAATAAAAATGCCAACCTAAGTGGATTAGATTGGCATCATTAAATCAGGCTAATTTTTATTTAGGCTGAATTAAGCTTCAATGGTTTGAACGGCAATTTTCTTGGCAGGATCGACTTTACGGCGTACTGCGGGAACAGGTTCGCCATAATATTGACGGTCAGCAAAGTAGCTTGAACGAACCATCGGTGCAGCCCAGATATTTCTAAAACCAAGCTTTTGACCATGTGCGGTATAGCGTTCAAATTCTTCTGGTGTAACGAAACGGTCAATCGGTGCGTGTTGCTTAGAAGGCTGTAAATACTGACCGATGGTGATGTAGTCCACATCATGTGCACGAAGATCATCAAGTAGAGCCAGCACTTCTTCTTCAGTTTCACCCAGACCGACCATCAAACCACATTTGGTTGGAACGTCAGGGCAGTACTCTTTAAACATTTTAAGCAAGTCTAATGAGTGCTGATAATCAGAACCTGGACGCATCGCTTTATACAAACGTGGCACAGTTTCAATGTTGTGGTTAAATACGTCTGGTGGGCATTCCGTCATAATGCGTAAAGCCACGTCCATACGACCACGGAAATCTGGAACTAGAATTTCAAGTAGCGTTTTTGGGCTTAATTCACGGGCTTCTTTAATGCAGTCTACAAAGTGCTGAGCACCACCATCGCGAAGGTCATCACGGTCAACAGAGGTGATCACGGCATATTTCAGACCCAAGTTAGAAATCGTTTCTGCCATATGACGTGGTTCATCAGGATCAAGTGCATTTGGACGACCATGTGCAACGTCACAGAACGGACAGCGACGGGTACAGATATCACCCATGATCATAAAGGTTGCTGTACCACCGCCAAAACATTCTGGCAGGTTAGGACACGCCGCCTCTTCACACACTGTATGTAATTTTTGTGCGCGTAACGTAGTTTTAATGCGTTGAACTTCATCAGGAGCCGCCATTTTGACGCGAATCCAATCCGGTTTGCGTGGCGTTTCAACCGTAGGAATAACTTTTACAGGAATACGAGCGACTTTCTCTGCGCCACGAAGTTTGACACCCTGTTCTGGTTTACGGTTTTCAGACATATTCAACTTTCCACTGTTTTTGACGGGGGAGATGCGAGACATAATAGCCCTGTTATTATAGCGAACTTGGGCTCAAATAGGGCAAAAACGATATTCATTTAAAAAATGTTGTTATCACTCAATATATGTCAGCTAAATACACCCAATGCACGGGAATTACGTCATAATATAGCTTAGATTGATTAAAGATAGATTTTGATTAAAGGAGCGTTGAATGCCACGTAAAAAAGAGGTCGTTAGTGGAACTTTCGTCAAATATGATGCGGTAGTTCTCGGTTCAGGCCCTGCTGGTGAAGGCGCAGCAATGAAACTTGCTAAATCAGGCAAGCGTGTTGCAATTGTTGATATTCGTGAGCAGTTAGGTGGTAACTGTACGCATGTAGGAACCATTCCAAGTAAAGCATTACGTCAAACAGTATCGAGCATTTTACGTTACCAACGTGACCCAATGTTCCAGAAAGTGGGCGACTGGAAACAGTTCACCATGAAACAGGTATTGCGTAATGCACATAAAGTGATTCAGCAACAGGTTGAAACACACTCTCGTTTCTATGACCGAAATAAGATTGATATTTATCATGGTCGTGCTTATATCCAGGATAAAGATACCGTACTGATTTTCAGTGAAGATGGTATTAAAGAAACCATTATTTTCCAGCAATTGGTGATTGCGACAGGTTCGCGTCCCTACCGTCCAGCGGCGCTTGATTTTAATCATCCACGTGTATTTGATTCAGACAAAATTCTGGATCTGGATTTTTCAATCCAAAAAATCATCATTTACGGTGCAGGTGTGATTGGCTGTGAATATGCATCAATCTTCATTGGTCTAGACCATAAAGTTGATCTGATCAATACCCAGCACAAATTACTCAGCTACCTCGATGACGAAATTTCTGATGCCTTGTCTTACCGTTTACGTGAACAGGGCGTATTGATTCGTCATAATGAACAACTGGATCATCTTGAAACATTTGATGATCACGTAGTGATGCATTTACAAAGCGGCAAGAAAATTAAAGCGGATGCCATTTTGTGGTGTAACGGCCGTTCGGGTAATACCGATGGTTTAGGCCTTGAAAATGTGGGCATTCAACCTAACAGCCGTGGTCAGTTAACGGTCAATGATCAGTACCAGACTGAAGTGGACAACATCTACGCTGCTGGTGACGTGATTGGCTGGCCATCGCTGGCTTCTGCTGCTTATGACCAAGGTCGTTGTGCCGGTTCAAACATGAGCGGTGAACAGAATGTTAAGCCGGTAACAGATATTCCGACCGGTATTTATACCATTCCGGAAATTTCATCGATTGGTAAGACTGAACAGCAGTTAACTGAAGAAAAGATTCCTTATGAAGTCGGGCAGGCGTCTTTCCGTCATTTGGCGCGTGCGCAAATTACTGGCGACACTGTTGGTGAATTGAAGATTCTGTTCCACCGTGACACGCTGGAAATTTTGGGCGTACATTGTTTTGGTAACAATGCTTCCGAGATTATTCACATTGGTCAGGCGGTGATGAATAGTGGCAACAACACGATCAAATATTTTGTTGAGACCACGTTCAACTATCCGACCATGGCGGAAGCGTATCGTGTAGCAACATTAAATGGTATGAACCGTTTATTCTAAGCTGAAGTTTTGACTTAGATAAAAACCCGCAAGTGAAAACTTGCGGGTTTTTTGATTCAGGTCAGTAGAATCAGATCAGTTTAATCAAAGAAAATCACTAAGATGGATATACTGAAAAGTTATCTTTTAACTACGGCTGATCAAAGAGCAATCAGGCTGCCATTTTTCGGCATTCTTCCGCACATTGACGGCAGGCTTCGGCACAGCGCTGACAATGTTCATCCTGATGCTTGCCGCATTCTTCCGCACAGTAATCACAGGCTTTAGCGCATAAAGCACACATCTCCTGCCTAAAAGGTGACTGTTTCTGTTCCATACGGGCGCAGAGTTGACAGATGTCGGCACAATCCAGACAGCGCTGAATACACTCGCGCATCATTTCTAAATGTTCTTCTTTTAGGCAGGCACTGGCACAGGTGGCACAGGCCAGAGAGCAGTGCATACAGGCTTGGGCACAATCTGAAAAATGGCTGTTATTCATATTTTTCTCCTTGATGTGATGCATTTTAATCACTGAATACGCTAATCAGAAAAAGACAAATACACTAGTCCCATTGGGTGAGAAAAAGTAAATAAAGCAGGGATTTTGTTAAATTATCATTTTATAAAAATAGATTCTCTCAATCATTTTAATTTTGCAGATAAGGAGTGTGAGCAGAGCATGATCTATTTCAAAGTCTATTTTAAGAAATCACCATTGAGATAGTCATTCTCAATGGTGAAATATAAAGATCAAAGATTAGAGATCATGAGTTAAATCATTTTAGACAATTTGATTAGAGTTTCTTTTTATCTTTATTTCTTATTAAAAAGGACGACTTCCTGCCAGACTGATTCGTTTCAGTAAACGGCGCTGATCAGCCGGGAAAGGGCGACGTGAGTGTAAAGTCACCTGATTATCCCAAAACACGATATCGCCAATTTCCCATTGATGTTCATAGCGGAATTCAGGCTTAAGGATATGCGCGCGTAATGAAGCGATTAATTCACTGCCTGTTTGATCATCATAATTCACCAGTTCCACTTCACTTCGTGTATTTAGCCAAAGCGCTTTGCGACCACTTTCCGGATGTGTGCGTACTAATGGATGCGGATAAGCATGTCCAATAATCGGTTGATCTTTAAAACGGTATAAAGGACTTGTGCCATAGCCATTGCTATCATGGTCTTGAAGCTGTTGCCTGCGGACAAACGGGTTATAGGTAATCAGTTGCAACTCATCAATATGTTTTTGAGTGTCACGGTCTAAAGCTTCATAAGCCTGAATGGTGTTGAACCATGAGGTCTGGCCGCCATCTTCTGGAAGTTCAATCGCATAGAGCAAGGAACCAAAAGAGGGTTGTGGCGTCCATTGATGATCGGCATGCGGTGAAAGTTCACCATGACCGGTGTAATCGCCTTGACCCACGGCATTCGAGACAGGAATGACATCGGGTGGCGTGCCCGTATCCGATTGCGTTGCAAGTACTGGATTGTCTGCACTAGGGCGGAATATAGAGCCAAAATAACTGGTGAAAGCCAAGTACTGCAAATCATCTAATGTCTGTTTTTTAAAAATTAAAATCAAGTGTTCAGCGAGGGCTTGTTTCAGCCGGTGAATCGTTTCACCGGCTTGTGCTTTACGAGCATCCAAATCAAAAACAACGGCACCTAATGCTTCACCTTGTAAGGGGATAATGCTGATTTCTTCTGGGTTTTGAAATTGTTCTGCCTGATGCCAACGTGGTGCATCATGAATGGCTTGGGATAGTTGGGTAAGGCTGGTCATTGTTTTCTCAAATTATTTTGCTGTGAGAAAAATCTAATCAAGAATGACCCAAAGACCAAATCAAAAGAAGTGCTAAACTTATGAAATAACAATGAAATTTTATTAAATGAATGATTGTTAAACTTTTAATATAAACAGCAAAATAAAGCAGTTTTTTTGCTGTTTATGTGCTGATTTTTAAGCATTAATGTGGACAGAACGCTTGATTGAAGTATTCAAACAGTTGCGGAGTTTTGAACCACAATAAAATGGCTAAACTGATGAATCCAATCACCGCCAAAGCAATCATGGCTTTTAATCCAAATAGAGAATCAGTCATGAATCACAGCCTCCTCATTAACGAAGAAATGCACCACGATACCCAATAGACTCAGCACGATCGAAAACATCCACACCATATTGTAGTTGCCAGTCATGTCGTGATTGACACCACCGAGCCATCCACCAAAAAATGAACCGACTTGATGGGTAAAAAATACGATGCCGCTGAGCATGGAAAGGTATTTAACCCCAAACATATTCGCCACAATACCATTGGTCAAAGGTACGGTAGAGAGCCAGAGTAATCCCATAATGACGCCAAAGGCATAAATTGTCCATGTGGTTAAAGGCAGTGCCAAAAAGCCAATAATGGCGATCCCACGTAAGCCATATAAACCCATCAATAAGCGAGGTTTAGAATATTTTCCGCCCAGCCAGCCTGCAGTATAGGTCCCGACTATATTAAATAAACCGACTAAAGCCAGAAAAATGGTGCCTGTGGTTGCATTAAATCCATGATCAATCAGATAACCCGGTAAATGGATTCCAATAAACACCACTTGAAAGCCACAGACCAAAAAGCCCAAGGCCAGGAACCAAAACGGGGTATGATTTTTGGCAATCACCAAGATTTGCTTAAAGCTTAAAGCGGGCTTGTCGGCAAGCGAAGATGCGTTGGGAGCGACATACATTGGTGCTTTTAACATCCAGGCTAAAGGAATAATCAGGGCAATCAAAATAGCACTGACGATCAGTGCGGCTGACCAGCCAATATTTTGTAAAAGTAGTAAGGTCGATGGCAACATGATGAATTGCCCAAAAGAACCTGCGGCACTGGCAATCCCCATTGCAAGGCTGCGCTTTTCAGGATGTGCAGCACGTCCCACAGCAGAAAGTAACACTGGAAAAGAGGTTGCGGATAGGGCTAAGCCCAAGATTAAACCGACGCTTAAATTTAGCATTAAGCCTGTAGAGCTGAATGCCATAAGCAATAAGCCGATACTGTATAAAGCGCCGCCCACAGCAACCACAATTTTACTGCCATATTTATCTGCAAAAGCACCGGTGATGGGTTGTACCGCACCCCAGATCAGGTTCTGCATTGCAATGGCAAGACTAAAGACATTATGTCCCCAGCCAAATTCATGGCTCATGGGCACCAGATATAAACCGAAAGCATGACGCACGCCGAGGGATAACGCCAGAATTAGCGCACTTCCAATTAACATGTAAATAAGAGGTTTGGAAAAACGTGTATCTGACATAATTCATCCATGCTGCAATTGCGGTGTCGCTATGTTATTAGATTCCGAATAGGGAAGCGATTAAATAAATTTTAAACAAACGATAAAATTAAGTTATAGAAAATTTTATGAAATCAAAAAAAGACGACATAAAGCCGTCCTTTTCTTAAAAAGACTTTTAGAAGCGAATCCCTACACCGGCATAAGCCAATAATGGGTTAATCTCGATATCAGCTTTAGAGCGGATTAATTCACCGTGGGTCGCGTCAGTCACGGTAATGGTGGTCTCATTTTTCATGTGCGCATAGGAAACTGAACCAACCGCAAACCACTTGTCATTAAAGTCATAAGTAAAACCAACAGTGGCGATTGGGGCAATGGCATCCGTTGCCTCTAGTTCAACTTGAGGATTGGCTTTGCTCAGTTTGCCTTCTAGCGAAGCGCCGGCATTGCCTTCTTTAATATTGGCAATCATATGGCCTGCCGCAATTAAGTCCTGTTCGGTACGCGGGTTAATTTCCAGCTCATTGAAATAAGCATACATGACGCCTAAGCCTACATAAGGGCGAAATTTATTGACCCCAGTTTTACCAAAATGGTATTGGAATTCAAAGGCAGGCGTCCAGGCGCGTGCTGTAGCAGCGGGACCATTGCCTTCTAAATCAGTAATAAAAATATCGTTTTGCAGATCAATATTGAGGAATTCCAGCGGTAAATTGCCAATTTGGGGTGTGGCAATGGCAGAAAATGGCGCATAAATTTTACCTTTTCCTTGTAAGTCGACTTTAGGCGGAATGCCCGCTTTCATTTCAAAGGAAACATGATCGGTAAAGAAATAATTGGTCATAATGCCAAGAGTCGTGACATCATCTGCCTCTAAGCCGGTCCCCGGATTGTCCCATTGCTCTAAACCTTGAATCTTTGCACTGCCACTAAGTCCACTGCCGAGTTGACCGCCTGTAAGAAAACCTAATCCCTTTAATACTGTCGCCAGAGCTTTTTGATCCACATCCGGATTCAGGTTGTTTAATACGGTATCGACTTGAATGTCACCATTTTTGGAAACTTCACCATTTTTAACTGCAGTATTGACTTGAAAGGGCTGAGCTTTACCTTGAGGCATGACATGTAGTGCACCAACAGAAACAGAAAAGCGTTTAAATCCATCACCATCTTGTAGACTAAAATAGGGTGAATCGGCATGACTGATTGCAGGTAGGGCAGCAAGAGACGACATAATACAAAGTAGCGACTTTTTCATTCAGGGACTCCATGTCCATTTTACGTTTTTAAGTTTTTTTCTAATTTTTATTATATGGTTGAAAAATCACCTGACTGTTATTTAAAAATATAAATCTAGTTGTGTTCCTGTAATCATTTTGCTTATTTGTTATCAATAACATAGATAAAAATAATTTTTTGTAACTTCTTTTTTTGCTTATTGGTAAATTTATAAGGGTTTAAGATGGAAAATAATGACGCAAATATTTAGATATTTTTAACGCATTTTGACGTGTTTTTTAAGTCCTTTGTAGTGGTATAAACCACTACTCAGCTGCTATTGAGGTGGCTTTGATGCAGTGAATAGAAGCGATGATATAAACCAGCTAAAATCGTATCTCGCACTTGGGGGCATTTTTCCGTACAATATGTCTCAGAAATCCTTGAGTGAATCACATGAGCACCCAAAATACTCCCAAGAAAAAACCATTGGTCAATTTGCCTTTCCCGATTAAAAAAGAGAATGAGCAAAATGCGGATGAAGTGTTGGAAGAACTGCGTCCACGTCCACAGCGTTATGCTGACCGTACCTGGATGCCACCTCGCGGTACACGCCGTTCGATGGGAAAGCGCTAAGCTTTCAAATAAAAAAAGCCATGGTTTTAGCCATGGCTTTTTTTATTATGACTTTTTTATTTAAGTAACGCGATCCACGTTGATTCATTAAAGATCATTCGCTGTTGGTTTTCTTCTATTGTGATTCAGATAATAATTTCTTTTGTCTTGATACATCGCCATGTCAGCACGTTTTAGCATGTCTTCCATGCGTTCATCCGCATAATTGGTCGCATAACCCATCGACAGGCTAATCGGTTGAGTGGAATAAAACTGGTTATCTACAAATAAAAGTTCTTGCAGGCTTTGTAAACAGTTTTGTAGCGCTGCTTCATCAGCACCCGGCAACAGTATGACAAACTCGTCGCCACCAATCCGGCAGGCAGTATATAGGGTTTGCTGCACCACCTGATTCAAGACGTTGCCCATACGTTGTAATAAACTATCGCCGGCATCATGACCTAAACTGTCATTCAGTTCCTTTAATCCATTCATGTCTATAAAAATACAAGATACAGGACGCTGCCTGTTACGTTGTAAACGATTTAATTCAGTCGTATAAAAAGAACGGTTATACAGTTTGGTCAGCACGTCGTGCTTGCCTAAATATTCCAGATATTTTTCAGCTTTTTTACGTGCGGTAATGTCGGTGAGTGCAACCTGAACCATTCCCCAGTTATCCAGATAATCGGGGAATACGGTAAATTGCAGCAGGACGTGGCGCACGCTGCCATCGAGTGCATAATTCACGGCTTCACGCTGATGATGAATATTGCCATTCCACAGTTCAATTAATTGATCACGAAAGGTTTGGGTCATTTCCTGAGCAAAAACTTTATGCATGTTTTGAAATAACACGTCTTTATTTGGTGCGCCAAATAGTTCCAGTGTGGCCTGATTGACATCAATGATCAGAATATCTTTAATGCACTCATAGACAAACTCATTATGCACATCTAAAAAAGTCGGAAAGTCTTCAATACCCAAATCCCGTAATTTATCTAATTTAACCTTGATCCGGCTGAAATCTTCCACCCAAAGCGAGGTAGGAGAATAAATAAAGCGTGCTTCCGCGAGGTGTCGACTTTTTTCTTCAAGACGGCAGGCTTCGGTGTAAGAAGTAATATCTTCAGTGGTAATTAACAGCAGTGATAAATCGTGTTCATGTTGCGGCAGTACAATGCCTTTGAGCTGGATATCCAGACGTTGGCCCGTCAGAGTATAGTTCACTGCGGAATTGGAAAACTGGGTTTCGCCATTCCATAAGGCAAGCAGTTCCTTGACATGGGTTTTACTCATGTCTTGTTTAAAGACCAGATCAAGATTTTGGTGTAAATGCTCAAAGTCCCGGGCTTGATACAGTTCCAGAGTTTTAGAATTTACTTTTAATAATTTAATTTTTCTTGCACATTCAAGTATTCGGGATTCATCTTGTTGTAGAAAATCTAACAGATTTTCGACGCCCTGTTCACGCCAGAGATCAAATTGTTTTTTAACTTCGCTGTAGTCTTCAAGCCACATGGCAATGGGTGATAATTCAAAAAAAGGAGAATCCAACATTTCCATTACACGAGCTCATCATTTTTATTTAAATTTAAGAATGCAGTATAGAATGAAAAAAATGATTTTAAAATAATGTGATAAGTAAATTAATAATTTTTATTAATGACAATTGAATCATAAAATGTTTAATCCCATCATTAAAAAGCCAATTTTATAAATTGGCTTTTGTTAAGCGAGATTAAAAATTAGCGATTTTTTCTGCGTGCTTTATTTTCTGGTTTTGGGGCAGGAATTTCCCGTTCCCCTAGCCAAACATCAATAAAATCTTTTTCATTAATATTGTACAGTTCAAGCAAAGCTAAAATCACGCCACCAAACATCATCGGACCTTCAGAGTTGTTTTGCCATTCAAATATTTTGCCATTTAGAACATGTAAAATATCCGAAATTTCAAAACTACGATCACGGCCATTGCTATCAGTTGGATAGATTTCTGTATTTAAAATGATTCTTGCGGCACTTTTTTCATTTTCAGATAAATCGAGGCTAGTAATCACCTCATCATCACGTGTGGAAAAAATCAGCTCATCATTAAAAACAGTTCTTAAAAAATGCCGGGTCAGCTTTGGTAAGGCTCTTTCTACAAAAGGGCGGAATGAACTTGGCAAAATCACATTATGTGAAATGCCCTTAAACATCGGCGCAATTTCTTCAGTTTTGTAACCTGCAATGCCACAGCCCACTGAGGTGATGAAATAGGTCATCTTGGGATGGTTTTTGGTATAAATCTTGAAATCATCAATATAGTGCTGAATTTGCGACAGCGGCATTTGTTGCAAATGCTCATTCATGGTCGGAATGGCATAACTTTGACCTGACCAGCCGCGACCGACACCTGAAATTGCACCAAAGTGCTCAAGCGCAGTACGTGCAGCTCCACCTGCATGCTGTCCTGCCATATTGCTGCCAAAAACAAACACAGTATCTTCAGGCAAGCTTTTTACAATATTTTCATCGTGATAGTGATATGACATAGGCGAATACAATCGTATGGTCTTTCATTCATGTTGCAATTGAAATAGCGGATGGTCAAGTGAAAGATCAGTATTTTTAAATTTAGCCTACAGATCATAAATGAAGGTCAAATTCTTTACCTATTTCAACCCTATCTACTCAGAAACGCTCATTTAATAATTCCGTTGTATGCTCGTGATTTAAGCTAGTTAAGACATAAAAAACAATAGAGCGATAGAAGAGATTTAAAATATTCTAAATACACAAATATAAATATCCCGATATTGCATGTTGAGCTTTAGCCCTCATATTATTGGAATTGTATTATTGTATAGAAGCTGAAAAATATGTCGGATAGTCAACAACCTTTTGAGTTAGTGACCAGCTATCAACCTGCGGGTGATCAGCCGCAAGCCATTGAGAAACTGGTCAGTGGTATTGAAAAAGGCTATCACGACCAGTTGCTATTGGGGGTGACGGGTTCGGGTAAAACTTATACCATGGCCAATGTCATTGCCCGGACCCAACGTCCAACCATTGTCATGGCGCACAACAAGACCTTGGCTGCACAGTTATACGGCGAATTTAAGTCATTTTTCCCGAATAATGCGGTTGAATATTTTGTCAGTTATTATGACTACTATCAGCCGGAAGCCTATGTCCCATCTTCCGATACCTTTATCGAAAAAGATTCTGCCATTAATGATCATATTGATCAGATGCGCCTTTCAGCAACGCGTGCATTATTAGAACGTCGCGATGCCATTATTGTGGCATCTGTCTCTGCGATTTATGGTTTGGGTGATCCAAACGCCTATATGAGCATGTTGCTGCATATTGTTCAGGGTGACCGAATCAGCCGTGATGACATTATTCGTCGTCTGGTCGAGATGCAATATACCCGCAATGAACTTGAATTTTTACGCGGTACTTACCGTATTCGCGGTGAAATTATGGATATTTTCCCGGCCGAATCCGATCAGGATGCGATTCGTATTGAACTGTTTGATGATGAAGTCGATTCCATCCGCTGGTTTGATCCATTAACCGGGAAAATGGTGCGTAAAGTACCGCGGGTGACAATTTATCCAAAAAGTCATTATGTGACCCCGAAAGATAACTTGCAGCGCGCCATTGGTACCATTCGTGAAGAGCTGAAAGAGCGTTTGGTCTTCTTTCGCGAAAATGACAAATTACTTGAAGCACAGCGGATTGAACAGCGTACCCGTTATGATCTGGAAATGATGCAGCAGTTGGGCTATACCAACGGTATCGAAAACTATTCGCGTCATTTGTCAGGTCGTCCATCGGGTGAAGCACCACCGACCTTATTCGACTATATTCCTGACGATGCTTTACTGATTATTGATGAATCGCATGTCACGGTTCCGCAAATTGGCGCGATGTATAAAGGTGACCGTTCACGTAAAGAAAACCTGGTCAATTATGGTTTTCGTTTACCGAGTGCTTTGGATAACCGCCCAATGCAGTTTGAAGAATGGCAGCGCATAGTTCCGACCACCATTTATGTCAGCGCAACCCCGGCAAAATATGAACTGGAAAGATCTGAGCAAATTGCAGAGCAGGTGGTTCGTCCAACCGGTCTGGTCGATCCTGAAATTGAAATTCGTCCAGTACTGACCCAAGTCGATGACGTGCTTTCAGAAATCAATCTGCGTAAAGATATCGATGAGCGTGTTTTGATCACCACACTCACCAAGCGTATGGCGGAAGATTTAACTTCATATTTAAAGGAATATGGGATAAAAGTCGCTTATTTACATTCAGATATCGATACCGTAGAACGGGTGAAGATTATTCATGAATTACGTTCGGGTGTGCATGATGTGCTGGTCGGCATTAACCTGTTACGTGAAGGTCTGGATATGCCAGAAGTATCTTTGGTGGCGATTCTGGATGCCGATAAAGAGGGTTTCTTGCGTTCTGAGCGCTCACTGATTCAGACTATCGGTCGTGCCGCGCGTAATGTGAAGGGTAAAGCAATTTTGTATGCTGATCGTATTACCGATTCCATGCGAAAAGCGATTGATGAAACCGACCGACGTCGTGCCAAGCAGATCGAATTTAATGAATTGCATGGTATTACGCCACGCAGTACCAAACGCCAAAACAATAAGGATATTGATACCGGTGAAGTGCTGACTGATGATCAGATTGATGAAAATATCTCGGACCAGGCACGTGCTTTAAGTGCGGATGAGCGCCATATTCTGGCCGATCCTAAGTTGCTGGCGAAACACATGTCCAAACTGGAAAAAGAGATGCTGAAAGCATCGAAAGAATTGCAGTTTGAACAGGCAGCGCGACTGCGTGATGAGATTGTTCGCTTAAAAGCACAGATGTTAAGTTAGGTGTAAATTCGTTGAAAAAGTAATTTTTTACTGCAAAATCATTACATAACTCTACAGTATCAATAAGTTGGAATGGGTTATTTTGAAGTGGCGACTCACTATAACTTTGAAATAATTCTTAAATTTTGACTAAAAAGGTAGCTTTATGACAACGAATGATCTTTCTAAAGCCGGCTTTAAACTGGCTAAAATTGCGTTGGGTGGCGCGGTGCTGATTGGTTTGGGTATGGCAACCATGGCTTATGCACAAACCAAGTCCTTAGCCACCGTTGAAAAAGTCGAATTAGATAAATATTTAGGTGTTTGGTATGAAGTTGCCCGTAAGCCAATGTACTTCCAAAATAAATGTGACCGTGATGTATCTGCGACCTATACGCTCAATGAAAATGGCAATATTGGCGTAGATAACCGTTGCTATAGTAAAGATGGAAAATTAAACCATTCTGTCGGTGAGGCATTCATTCAAAATGCACCCTTTAACACTAAGCTGAAAGTCAGTTTCTTGCCAGAATCTGTTCGCTGGTTGCCGGTAGGACGTGGGGATTACTGGGTGCTAAAAATTGATGATGCTTATCAAACCGTGTTGGTGGGTGAGCCACGCCGTAGATATCTGTGGGTGTTGTCCCGTTCAGCACACCCGGATCAAGCAGTGGTCAAGGAATATCTGGATTATGCCCAATCTATAGGCTATGACATTGGTGATGTGATTTACACCAAGCAGACCTAGAAATAAGCTTAAAAGATTGAGTGATCAAACCATGCTTCGGCATGGTTTTTTATTGGATGGTCAATTTGAAGGATGAATTATCAAGTTTTCTTGGTGTGTCATGTTTATAATGCAGGCGAGATAAATCCAGAGATACAAAATGTATAAAGGCGTAGCTTTGTCTGTATTGGCATCGGTCACTTTTGGGGTTTTGTATTTCTACACCCAATTCTTAAAGCCTTTAGATAGCGAGCAGACTTTTGCTTGGCGTATGTTGGCCACACTGCCATTTTTAACTTTATTTATGTGGTGGACCGGTGATTTAAAACATATCACGGAAATTTTTAAACGGATTTTCAAGCAACCGACTTTTTTAATCTGGCTGATCATCAGTTCACTTTTATGCACTACCCAGCTTTGGTTGTTCTTATGGGGACCGATTAACGGGCGTGGTCTGGAAGTCTCTTTGGGGTATTTTTTATTACCCTTGGTGATGGTACTGATTGGTTGTGTACTTTACAAAGAAAAACTGTCCAAGTGGCAGATTGCTGCGGTGATTTTTGCCAGTATTGGGGTGGGGCATGAGCTATGGCGCATTGGCAGTATTGCCTGGGAAACGGCCTATGTTGCCGTTGCCTATCCGGTTTATTTCTTTTTAAGACGTGCTTTTAAAACTGACCACTTGGGTGGTTTCTGGTGGGACTTGTTTTTAATCCTTCCCGTCGCTATTTATTTGGCGGTTGTATATAGCGACTCTTTTGCTTTAATTGGACAATTTCCCCACTTAATCTGGGCGGTTTTAGGATTGGGCTTTTTAAGTGCCTTGGGATTGGGAAGTTATATTCTGGCGAGCCGGTATCTGCCTTTTGTTATATTTGGATTGTTAAGCTATCTAGAACCGGTATTGCTGGCTTTTGCCTCCATTGCCTTGGGTGAAAGGGTAGAAGCAGCAGAGTGGTTTACTTACATTCCCATCTGGCTTGCTGTTTTATTGCTGGTGCTAGAGGGGATTTTACATGTCATTAAGCAGCAGCAGAACAAGCAACATTTGCTTAAAAATGCAGAAGGGTTTGAGCAGCGCCGTAATGATAATAATGATAATAATGATATAATATAGATTGTTAGACAAAGTGAAGCTTCGCAATGAGCTTCATTGGGTTAAATATAAAATCTCAAAATCACACGATTCACTTGGAGAGGGGACAGCATGCAAACTGCGACGATACCATATCATCTGCGTGCACGATTATTACAAATTGAGCCCAGTTTAGATTTAGAGTGGGAGCGCGAGTTAAAGCTGATCCTTGCTGATACTTCAACGGATATTCAAAATACCATTGATCATCAAGTGCTACGACCTAAAAAGATCAAATGGGATCGTGAACTCAATCAGTTTAGCTATCAGGGTCAACCTTCTGTTGAATTGCTTTGTCAAAAATTGACGCAGGAAAAAATTAAATATTTTGCGAATACATTACATTTTTCCTTAAGTAGCCTGAAAACTTTAACTGATGCACTACAGATTGCAGATTATTTAGAAAATGCGATTGCTCAAATTGATCAGATTGAAGTGGAAGAAAACTTCCATATGCAGCGTGAAAAGTTAGAGTTGCGCCGTACTTTTTTACTAAATGCCGCAGAAATTATTCGTGAACTGGATATTCCAGCTCTGGATGGTATTCGTCAGCTGACAACAGCGCAAATTAAGTGTTTTATTTTAGAAGTTTTTATTAAGCAACAATTGTTAGGATATTGGTTCAAACCGCTGTTAAAAAAACAAGCGGAAGAGATGAAGCATCCTATTTTTCGTTACTTCCTTCTTCAAGAACAAAAAATTCGACATTTCGATATAGTGCGAACTTCAAAATTTTTATTCATTGTCGCACCGGTCATGGACCTAGAGCAAAACCCATATTCAATTCGTCGTTTTATCGTGGAAGAACAGGGCGCTTTGCCTAATCAGGTATATCTGAATATTTTGGTCCTTGAATTGCACAATGATATGGAAAGCGATGTAATTGATGTGATTAAAGCCCAAATGCAACGTATGGTGACGCTACAAAGCCAGATTCATCTGGATGTCATGGACATTGTGCATCAGCTTGAACAGGTATGTGAACAAAAATTGCTACCTTTATTGGTAGAGCCTATTCAAGTTGTTGAGAAAAATGCCGATGTGGTGGCACAACGACATTTGAAAAATTTTGAAAGCGTGCTCACTAAGGCATATTTATTGCCAATTCGTGATGCGATTAAAGATCATCTTTCGCATATTGAAGAGTTTGATTACTTGTATTTACATGTGCATAAGAATTTTTCTGAAATTTTGGCTTACTACAGAGAATTCAAGTCTCAACCTGCTTTTATGTTTAATGATTACATTCAAAATTTTGAATACAAATTATTGGGCTTTTTAAAACTTCTTGAGAAACGTAAGCCTGAAACATTTATCCCGATGAATCGATATGAATGGGAAGTGATGCATACGCGATCAGAGCAACCGATTAAAGACATCCAAAGTGCAATTACAGACCCTCTTCAGGAATACCGTGAACTGAAGATGTATTTGAAGAAACAAAGCCGTTTACAGCAAGAAGATCAGAAAAAATCATTTTTTAAAAAATTATGGGCAAAAAATACAGTTAGCCAAGAATTAGAGCTGGCAACAGCAAAAGCACAAAAAATGAAGCGGGATATATTTTTAACCATTCTTCAGGTGCCGCGAACACATGCCAACAACAGCGTCTTTATTGAGTTTGAAACCTTACAACATCTGCAGGAGGTTGCACGTCATTATGCTTTCCCTTGTGGTGATAATGGCTTAACGCGTTTACCCATGCTCATTCATCTTCCTGAAACCTATGATACTTTTGAGATCGAAGACTTTAATGCATCAATGAGTTTAGATCTGAATTTTTCAGCAGGCAGTAAAGCGCAGAAGCCGATCGAGGATGTAATCACTTTCGAATAAATGGGATTGAGTGATTAAACAACATTTAACAAAAAACTTTTTAAAGCCGCTAAAATAGCGGTTTTAAAATTTTAAAAAGCAAAATCATTATAGGGTCTGTTGACATTTCAAGTATAGAATTTACCCGATAAAGGTAGCCAAATAAATACACAAGCTAATGCAACTGCACCCTCATAGCTACACTTTAGCTTA